>CAOJVB010000051.1 GCA_948444845.1 uncultured Clostridiaceae bacterium
AGCCTAAACTTAATCAGGCTCTTTAAGGGCGGAATTCATTCCGCTTTTTTATAGTGGGAAAAATGTGAAATTACAAAAAACTATTGACAAATATTGTTATTACCAGTATAATAATAACATACTTATTAACAAAATGATAATATCAAAAAGGAAGTGATATATATGTGTAAAAAAGATACAATAGTAGTATTTGGAGGTTCGTTTAATCCACCACACAATTCACATTTTTCTACTGCTCAGCAAGTACTAAATCAATATGAACAAGTAGAGAAGGTAGTTTTTATACCTGTAAATAAGAAATATGAAAAAGATGGATTAGAAGAAAATAAACATCGATACAATATGTTAAAATTAGTAATAGATAAAAATAGTAATTTTATGCTATCAGATGTTGATATGAATACAGAACGTTCATTATACACAATAGAAACGCTAGAAGAAATAGAAAAATGCTTTTCAAATAAAAAAATATGGTTTCTAATAGGAAGTGATAATTTAAAAGAAATTCATACATGGAAAAGAGCAGAAAAACTTGTTTCTAAATATAAAATTTTAGTAATGGAAAGAAACGAAGATAAAATAGAAGAAATAATAGCAGAAAATGAATTACTAAAAAAATATAAAGAAAATATAATAAAATTAGAAGAAGAAATAAGAAGTAACTTCAGTTCAACATATATACGATCACAAATAAAGAAACAAAAGAGTGTTAGGTATTTGATGCCAGATGAAGTTTATGAATATATAAAAAGAAATAATTTATATGTTAAGAATACTACTATTCTATATTGAAAAGGATAAAATTATAATATAGGGGGTAAGCCTTGTGCCTACCCGATAAAAAATTAATAATATAAAATTTAGAGAATTTTAAAGAAAGGATGATAATTATGATTAAAAACATTCAAAGGGAAGTTGAAGAAATTACAAAATGGATAAAAGCATATGTTGAAGAAACAAAAGCAGAAGGTGTAGTTATAGGAAATAGCGGTGGTAAAGACTGTGCAACAGTAATTGCTTTAGCTACAAAAGCGTTAGGAAAAGAAAATGTACTAACTATTGCAATGCCATGTAATTCAATAAAAGCAGACATAGAAGATGCAAAACTGGTATCAGATGCATTCGAAGTTCCACTATTAAAAATAGATTTAACTGATACTTATCAAACTCTAGAAAATGAAATTGAAAAAGAGATAGAAGAAGTAACTGAAGGAAAAGAAGAATGGAGAGGAAGAGAAGCAAAAATAAATACAAAACCTCGCTTAAGAATGACCACACTATACTATGTAGCACAAAACCTAAATTACCTAGTAGCAGGAACAGGAAACAAATGTGAAGCCACAGTTGGATATACTACAAAATGGGGAGATAATGCAAGTGACTTTAACCCAATAGGAGCCTTTACAGTAGAAGAAGTACTTCAAATAGGAAAATACTTAGGAGTACCAGATAAAATCATAAACAAAGCTCCAAATGACGGACTAGGAGGCCTAACAGACGAAGAAAAATTAGGAGTAACATACAAACAAATAGCAAAATATATAGAAACAGGAAAAACAGAAGAAAAAGCAATGGAAATAATAAAAAGAAAAGAAAAAGCATCAGCCCACAAAAGAAAACCAATCCCAGTATATAAAAGACTAAGCTAGATTAGGGACTGTCCCTGAATGGGTGCCGAAAAGCTAGATTGGGCAATCAAAACAAGATAGAGATAAAAAAATAATAGAAAACAAAAATAATGTAGATAAATAAACAAATGTACCCAATCGGAAACCAAGCAAAGAAAGTAACAAGAGTAGAGAAAGACAAGAAGTAAAAAACAAAAAGCACCCCCTTGGGTAATCGAAGATGTCCCAAGAGGGACTGTCCCTAATCGGAAAGAAGTAGAGAACTACAAAATAAAAAAATATCAAGACGAAGCAATTATAGTAACTAAAAACAAAAAAGCATAGAAATATGCTTAAAAAAATACTGTTTGATAGTATTAAAATGAAAATAAGACAGAAGACGGAAGACAGAAGTCAGAGGGCAGATATTGAACAATTACTTCGAAGAAATTGCTCAATATCTAACTTCTGACATCCGACCTCCGACTTCCAAGAGGAGGAAAAAACATGAACGAAAAACTAAAAAACATAAAAATCAAAGGAAAAAAACTATTCAATCACATCTTCATAGAAGGACTAACAGGAATGGCCTGGGGCCTATTCTCAACCCTAATAATAGGTCTAATAATAGAACAAATAGGAAAACTAATAGGAAACAATCAAATAGGAAACATGCTAATTCTAATAGGAAAAATATGTAGCTCACTAACAGGAGCAGGAATAGGAGTAGGAGTAGCAGTAAAATATAAAGCTTCTCCATTTGTAACAATATCAGCAGCAATGGCAGGCTTAATAGGAGCATTTGCAAGCAAAATATTAGCAGGAAATGTATATGTAAATGGAAGCATAATACTAACAGGTCCAGGAGAGCCAATGGGAGCATTTATAGCAAGTTACATAGGAATAGAAATAGGAAAACTAATAACAGGAAAAACAAAAGTAGATATAATACTAGTTCCATTAGTCACAATATTAATAGGAGGAGCCATAGGCTTACTAGTAGGACCAGCAATATCAAACTTAATGGCACTACTAGGAAATATGATTAACTGGGCAGTAGAAAAACAGCCATTTATAATGGGAATACTAGTATCGGCCATCATGGGAATGATATTAACCTTGCCAATAAGCTCAGCAGCAATATCAATTATTCTAAACTTAAATGGATTAGCAGCAGGAGCAGCAACAGTAGGGTGCTGTGCAAATATGATAGGCTTTGCAATAGCAAGTTACAAAGAAAACAAAGTAGGCGGACTATTATCACAAGGAATAGGAACAAGTATGCTACAAGTACCAAATATAATGAAAAAACCAGTAATATGGTTACCAGCAATAATAGCAAGCGCAATACTAGGTCCAGTATCAACAATGGTTTTCCACATGACAAACAACGCCTCAGGAGCAGGAATGGGAACAGCAGGATTTGTAGGTCAATTTATGACATGGCAAACAATGGCAGAAACAGAAAATGGAATTATATTAATTATCAAAATTGCATTACTACATTTCATATTACCAGGAGCAATAGCATGGGGAGTTAGTTATCTTATGAGAAGAAAAGGAATAATAAAAGATGGGGATATGAAACTTGACTTGTAAAGTAAAAAAGACTTGAATAATTCTTATATGTATGGTATATCTATATTAGATATTATGAAAGAGGAGAAATATAATTAATATGGATTTAAGCAATATTATAATGAGTTTAATTACAGAATTACAAAATAGAGGAATAGAATTTAATTATTCTATAGAACATAGAAGTATAACAACAGGGCAGATTGAAGATTCTGGTAATATAAAAGAAGGAAGAAATTATAATTTAACAATAATAACTGAAAACGAAGAGATATATATATCTAATAATCAAATAAACGATGAAAAGTTTATGGAGCTAATGTATGTAATTTTTCATGAATATAGACATATTGTTCAAATAGAAAATAGTAAATATAACCCTGATTTTTCAAAAAACTCTATTAATATAGCTAAAATGAGTGCAATAAAAGACAATGGCTTTGAAGACTATTATTTTAATAATTATGATAATGATATTGCAGAATTAGATGCTTCAATTTATGGGATAGAAGAGGCTATTAGATATGTTAACAGTCATTTTCCACAAGTTGACGCTGAAAGGGGAGTACTTTCATTTATAAGAAAAGACATACAAGAAGAATATCCTCATTTCCGTGTTGAAAAAGCTAATTCTGTTGAAGAGTGTATAAATGAATTAACAACAAGAATGAATAATCCATCAAGAGTTGATTTGCGAGAAATAATGAACAAAGATGGAATAAATGCTGATATAGATATTATAGATAATATTCTTCTAAAACAAGAAGTAATTAATAAGTATAGAAATTGCAAAACGGCAGAAGAAAAAGATAATTTTATTATATTAGAAATGTGTAAATTACGTCCAGAAATACTATTAGAATATCCAATTTTACAGAATAATATAGGAATAGAAAATAAAAAACAAGAAACTTTTAAAGAAAAATATAAGGTAGAACTAGATAAAATTGAATATGATAGGATTGTGGAAAAATGTGAAAATGGAATATATACAGAAAAAGCACAAATAGATGAAAGAGATGATACAAGATTATAAATAACTTCTAACCTTTAAAAAGGAGGAAAAAATGAAAGCAGAATTTTTTAAACCATCAGTTACAGTAGATACAATAATATTCACAGTAAGGGACTTAAATGTGGATAACTATAGAAAATTACCAGAAAAAAAGTTTCAAGTTTTATTAGTAAAAAGAGCAGGAGAACCATATAAAGATAAATGGTCATTGCCAGGAACATTTGTAGGAAAAGAAGAAAGATTTGAAGAAGCGGTAAATAGATGCTTAGAAGAGAAAGCAAATATTAAAGACATCTATTTAGAACAATTATACTCATGGGGAGATCCACTAAGAGATCCAAGAGCTAGAGTAATTAGCACATCCTATATGGGATTAGTAGATACTGGAGATATTCAAATAAAAGCAGGGAAAAATGTAGAAGATATAGAGTGGTTTAATATAAAATTAAATACTATAAAAGAAAAAAGCAAAGAGAAAAAAGAAGGATACTACAAAACAGAAGAAATAGAGATAATATTAGAAAATAAAGATATAACTTTAAAGAGTAGAGTAAAAGTAGTAAAAGAACTAGTAAACGGAAACCTAATTGTATACACACAAATTCTACAATCAGACCTAGCATTTGACCATGCAAAAATATTAATATATGCAATAGAAAGACTAAAAAACAAAGTAGAATATACAACAATAGCTTTCAACCTAATGCCAGAAAAGTTTACACTAACAAAACTACAACAAGTATATGAAATACTATTAGACAAGCCATTACTAAAAGCAAACTTCAGAAGAAAAATAGCAGACATGGTAATAGAAACCGAAGAATACGAAGAAAACGCAGGACACAGACCATCAAAACTATACAAATTCAACCCAAACTGGCAACCACATGTATTCTAATAATATTATTAATGTTATTAAGATTAATAATAAAGTAAATAGAAAAGGGATTTAGTAATAATACACTAAATTATGTTTACAAAAAGCATTAAATGTGATATAAATAAATTATTCTATTTAGCACATTTAGTGCTTTTATAATTAATTTAAATTTTATTTCAAAGTTATTAAAAATTAATTCAGGATTATTTAATCTACAAAAAATCAAATCAAATTAAAAATAAAATAAGGAAGGAGGTTTATTTAGAATATAAAACACAAATAAGCTATATAGAAAATAAACTTATAAAAGGAGAACATTATATGCAAAAAAAGAAAGAATTACTAAAACCAAAGAATGATATAGTATTTCAAAGCTTATTTTCACAAAAAAATGAAGAAATTACAAAGAATTTTATTTCAGCATTAATGGAAGAAAAAATAACTAAAATAAAAATAAACATACAAAAAGAACTGTATAGAGAAAAAACAACAGATAAATTAGGAATATTAGATTTAGAAGCGGAAATAAATAATAAAGAAAAAGTAGATATAGAAGTACAATTAATTGACAGAAAAAATTTAGTAGAAAGAATGTTATTCTATTTCTCTAAATTATATGCAAGTACAATCGATAAGGGAGAAGATTACATAGGTGCAAAAAAAGTAGTAATAATAGCAATAATAGATTATGACCTAGACTTAACAAAAGAAATAAAAGAAATGGAAACAGTATGGGACATAAGAGAAAGAAAAAATAAAGACTTAATGTTGACAGATAAGTTAGAATTACATATAATTGAGTTAAGGAAAGCAAGACAAGAATACGAGAAAAATAAATCAAATAAAAAAGCACAATGGATGATGTTCATAAATAATCCAAATGAAGTGGAGGTGCAAGAAATAATGAAAGAAAATAAAGAAATAGAAGAAGCAGTAGTAGAAATAGTAGAAATGAGTGAAGACGAAAAATTAGAAAGACTTGCATTTTTAAGACAAAAAGCCATAATGGATGAAAAAGCAATATATGCAGCAGGATTAGATAAAGGGGAATTACATGGAAAGGAAGTTGGAAGAAAAGAAAATCAAATAGAGACAGCTAAAAAGATGAAAGAAGAGGACTTACCACTAGAACTAATTGAAAAAATTACAGAGTTAACAAAAGAAGAAATTGAAAAATTATAAATTACATATTAATAAAGAAATGAATTTTTTAATAAATGATAAAAATATAAATAAAGGAAGTATAAAATTTTATGAAAGTACTAATAGCAACAAAGAATCAAGGAAAAATTGAAGGAGCAAGGAAGGCATTAGAAACTTATTTTGATAATGTAGAAATTGAAGGGATACCAGTAGAGTCAAATGTAAGTGAACAGCCAGTTAATGATGAAATATATAATGGAGCTAAAAATAGAGTTAGAAACTTAAAAGAATATGCACAGAAAAATAACAAAGAAGCTGATTTATATTTGGCAGTAGAAAGTGGAATAACTAATTGCTTAGGAAGATGGATAATTACCAATATTGCAGTAATTGAAGATAATGAAGATTTTGAAAGCTATGGTACAAGCCCATCATTTCCAGTTCCAGAAAGACTAGTACAAGATATTATAGATACAGATTTAAGCCAAGTCATGAATAAGATTTTTACAGAAGATGAAGAAAGACACAATAAAGGTGGAGGAATACAATTACTAACACATGGAAAAATATCAAGAATAGATTTAACGCAAATGGCATTTATAATGGCTTTAACTAAATATATAAATGAAAATAAATGGAAATAAAAAGGGAATGTAAAAAAGGAAAGATTTGGGACGCGTCAAAAACTTTCCTTTTATTTTTCACATTATTTTTTTACATTCCCTTTTTAAATAAACTTATAAATTGCTTCAGCAAACCCACCATCACCAGCAGAATTTTTAGTAACAAAGTCTGCTACTGCTTTTACTTCATCATAACCATTACTAACAGCTACTCCAATGCCTGCGACCTTAAACATACTTATATCATTAATATTGTCGCCAATAGCGATTATTTGCTCTTTGGGTATGTTTAAATAATTGCTCAAAGTACTAACTGCATTTCCCTTAGAAACATTAGAAGTGGAAATATCTAAATACTCATAATCTTTATCTATAATCTTATCACGATATTTTCCTTTCTTCCTAATATGTGTAATACTAATGCCTGATATTTGTTGTAGTTTAGCTTTAAACTCTGACAAGTCATCACATGAAGAAAGAACTAATTGCAAAATTTGGGCATTTCCATTAATTAAAGTATTATAAATATCAGAAACTTCATTAATTTCTATTTTACCAGGGAACAATAATGAATTTCTTAAATCCAAATATTCAAGTTTTTCACTTATAATGCCAGTATCAGTATTAGCATGAATATGCATACCATATTCATTAGCAAGCTCTAAGCATTTTGTAAGGCTATCTATAGAAAGAGTCCTTTTAAAGATATCTGTATTAGTAGTTAAATTTACACAATGAGAGCCATTTCCAAAAATACCAAAATCTGCTCCAATATTTTTACAAAAATCCTTACTAATAGCATAGCTCTTACCAGTACAAAGAGAAAAAGTAACATTCTTCTCTTTTAAATACGATATAGCTTCAGTATTCCTTTGGCAAATAGGATGCACATTATCAATTAAAGTACTATCAATATCACTAGAAACCAGTCTAATCATACTTAATCTCCTTATATATGTGAATTTTAAAAATAAAGTTACATAAATATAATATCATAAAATAGAGAATAAAACAAGCTAAATTTCAGGAGAAGAGCAAAAAAATGCAAATCTGTGGATAAACACAAATTTTAGGGACGGGGCAAAAAATTGCAGCCCTGTGGATAACTATTCATTATTAGCATTGATTCTTTTAGTTATATATGATACAATATAGCGCATAGAATAAAGAAATATGTTGTTTAGTAACCAGAAAATAATTATTTGATGGAGGTAAAAAATATGAAGGGAACAATTAAAGAGATTATAGGATTTATTAATCCATGCAAAGAAAAAAAGACTCTGAAAGAAATTTTAGACAAGGCTTTTGAGAGTTCTAATTTGGATTATGAAGTATCAAAGCCAAACGATTCTAACGTTACTTACAAAGAAACACTAATTTCAGAAGCAATTAAGAACACTCCAGAGTTAGAAGTAGAGTTAAAAAACTGTGACTATTTTGCTTAAAGGCACACAATAACAACAAGGAGGTAGCAGTATGGGATTATTAATTGTTGGAGGAATAATATCAATTAGCATTATTCTGTATTTTGCATACTGCGAAATACATGCAAGTGTATTTCCAAGGTTAGGATTTACAGACAATGAAAATATTAAATTAGATAATGTGAAATTTCAAAAATTTTATCTGAAAAGTAAATAAAGTTAATAAAAAACTCTCCATAAAATTGATATGGAGAGTTTTAACATTACTAAATAATTACTTGAAATGATTAAAGTTCTTTAACATGCTCCGCGATCATTTGCTAAATCTTGAGATGCAACTATTCTTTTATGAATACTTCCATCTGGTGAAATATATACACTATCAAAACATATTGGTTCATAATTTAGCAATTGAAATTGTGACTGTTTAATTGGGGTTTTTAAATTGCATGTTAAGTTTAAAATTGTTTTTATTCCAAATCTTTTTTCAAGAGATTTTGGTTCCAAATAGCATCCACATTGCAAAGTATCATTTTGATGAATATCATTACAATAAGGTTTTAGCAATTTTTGTAAATCGATGAAATTTGGGTCGTTAGGATCATCAGTTGACATTTCTGAAAATTTTACTGAAGTAAATCCTAATTTTTTCATTTCTAAGGCAAATTCTTCCATTTTATCAAATGAATCAATTCCTTTTTTATTAACAACGCAATTAACTCTTAATTTGAGCTTTGGATTTAACTTATGAAATTCTTTTATTTTATCTAGCTCAGGGGTAACTCCAACTATATCATTATTTATCTTTTCATTACCCATAACAGAAACAATAAGCTTATCTAGTTTCGTTATAACTGGTAATAAACACTCCAAATTATAGCCATTAGTGTTAACAGTAATCTTTCTCTTATATGGTGCAATAGCATTAATAATTTTAATTAAATCATTTGGAAATAATGTTGATTCTCCGCCCAATAGAAGAACGTCTGGATATTTATCTAGTGAAATAGCACTTTCAATAATTTTAGCTACATTTGTTTTAGAAGGCTTATTAAACCGTCCAACGCAAAAATAACATTTGCCATTACAAGCAGTAGTTGTTTGAATACACAATCTTGGTCCCATTCTTCCCATACAATAATTTTCTTTACTTCTTAAGGTAATTGACATTTAAATCATCTCCATTCAAAACTTTATTGTCAAATGAATCATATACCCAACTATCAGTTACTGAACAATCAGGTTGAATAACATTCATATAATCATGTTGATATTCAATAGTTGGTATTCCAAAACTTTTTGCTTTAAATACATTATTAAATGGACAACATAGTTTAATATAAGTTTTTATTTTTAAATATTTTGATAATTCTGGTAATTCAAAGAAACATCCTTTTAATGTAGCATTTTTTTGGTGGATTCCAAACTTTATTAATAAATCTTGTAAATCAATAAAATCCACATCTTCGTTTGATGTAACTAACTCCATTAATTTAATTGCTGAAAAACCTAATTTTTTGGCTTTTTTGGCATACGATTTTATTTCCTTTAAATTAGAAACTGTTTTGTTTGTTACAACTACAGCAGCTACAATTTCAGCGTTTCCCTTATTTCTATTTAAATCCGTTAATTCTTTTTCATCAATATATATACCTGTTGAATTTTTACTATAATCAAATGAATGAATACTTAATGTTACTGTATCTAGGTATGGTATACATTCTTTAATTACTTTTAAATTAGAACCATTACTTATTATACCAATATCCTTTTTGTATGGTCTAATTCCTTTTAATACTTGGACTAAATTAGGATATAAAGTGGGTTCTCCACCTAAAATATCAACTTTTGAAAATTTTGTCATTGAATTAGCAGTATCAATAAATTTTTGAGCATCTGCGGATTTCTTAAATGGTGTTCCAGCTGCAATACAAAATTCACATTTGCCATTACAACCATTTAATAATTTAATATTTAGTAAATTATAACTATTTCCACAAATACTATTTTGAGATGGCTTTAATATTAGTCTTTCTTTATTTTCCATGCTGTTTTCCTCCTAAAATAATGATTTTGTTAGAGTTATCTTACTTATATATTTATAGTTACGTGAACATTATATAGTATTTGCATAATTTTGTCAACTTGTCTTATGTTATTTTCTTTTTATATTTTAAAAATAAATATTATTAAGCATATCATTCTTCAAAGTCCACAACTCCTTAGATAAATCAACATAGTACTCATGTGGCTTTTCTAACCTTTTTACTTCATCCCACATAGTGTCTAACTCTTTTTTAGCATATTTTGCAATTTCTTTTAATGTAGGATTTTTATAAACTAATTTTCCTTTTTCAAATACTTTTTCTTGTAATGCTCTTACTGTATAGTTTGTAAGAGTTTTCTTTTTCCAAGGGTTTTGAGGGTCAAATATTGTATAATTATCTTTTGGAATTACTTCATCTGCTAAAGTAATAACATCTGCTAAAGCTTTTTTAGTGTCTTTATCATAGAAACGATATACCTTTTTATATCCAGGGTTTGTTACTTTTATAGCTGTTTCACTTACTTTAATTTTAGGAGTGATTACTGAATCTTCTTCCATAGCAACTAATTTATATACTCCGCCAAAAACAGGTTCACTCTTAGCTGTAATTAAGTTTTCGCCTACACCAAAGCTATCAATTTTTGCTTCTTGCTCTAATAAAGATGTTATAGAATATTCATCTAAAGAGTTTGTAGCGCAAATTTTGCAGTCTGGGTAACCATTTTCATCTAATATTTTTCTAACCTTTTTAGATAAATAAGCTAAATCTCCACTATCTAACCTTACAGCTTTTGGACGAATTCCTTGTGGCTTTAATACTTCATTAAACACTTTAATAGCATTAGGAAGGCCGCTTTCTATTGTGTTATAAGTGTCAATTAAAAGTGTGCAATCAGTTGGATATATTTCAGCATAAGCTTTAAATGCTTCATATTCAGAGTTGAAACTTTGAATCCAGCTATGTGCCATAGTACCACTTGCAGGAACGTCAAATTCCTTAGCTGATATTGTACAAGAAGTACCGACAGCTCCACCAATGATAGAAGCTCTAGCACCAGAAACAGCAGCATCAATTCCATGAGCGCGCCTTGCACCAAATTCCATAACAGGAATGCCTTTTGCGCTATTTACTATTCTACTTGTTTTTGTAGCAATTAAACTTTGATGGTTAATAGTAAGTAAAAGCATTGTTTCTAAAATTTGGGCCTCAATCATAGGAGCTCTAACAGTAAGTAAAGCTTCATTAGGGAATACGATAGTTCCTTCAGGAATAGCCCAAATATCTCCTGTAAATTTAAAGTTTTTTAAATAGCTTAAAAAATCTTCTGAAAATTTATTTTGTTTTCTTAAATATTCAATATCATCATCTGTAAATTTTAAATTTTTAACATAGTTAATAACTTGCTCTAAACCAGCTACTATAACATAGCC
Organism: uncultured Clostridiaceae bacterium; assembly: GCA_948444845.1. Lineage (GTDB taxonomy): Bacteria > Bacillota > Clostridia > TANB77 > CAG-508 > UMGS1663. The sequence goes on from CAOJVB010000051.1 coordinate 11,749, forward strand.
ACCGCCATCTGGTAGTCTTCTAAAAAATACATCAAAATAAGCAAGTTTATTATTCATATTTTTAACAAAATAACCATTTGACATGGTAAATTCATAAAAATCTGCAACTAATTCTAATTTATTATTCATAATAAATTACATTCCTTTCTCGCTTCACTCACAAGGCACACATAGGAATGAAAACCTTGAGTTTGAAGCTTATTTTTTATAT
>CAOJVB010000052.1 GCA_948444845.1 uncultured Clostridiaceae bacterium
ATAATTAAATTCAATTTTTTGGGTGGTGTCTAATTATTTGCTCCTTGTTTTAAATTTACAAATTTCTAAATTTTCAGACACGTCCCAAATCTTTCTTTAAATAGGATAACAATAATTAAAATAAAGCAAACAACTTTAAAATTAGTTGTTTGCTTTATTTTAACTAATTGTTATAATTTCTTTTTTGAGCTTTTCTTGCTTGTCTGCAATTTGGGCATCTTTGTGGTTCATTTGTAAAACCTTTTTCAGCATAAAAATTTTGTTCACCAGCTGTAAAAACAAATTCAGAACCACAATCTTTACATATTAAAGTTTTGTCTTCCATAATATATGTTTACCTCCTTCTAGAAAATTTAGATTTAACAATCTTTTGAAACATTGACCCTGAAAACTAAAAGTCTAGAAGGAAATGATCTACTAAATAATTAAAAATATTGTGCCTTAATTAAAAGGCATATATATAATACCATAAAAAAACAATAAAAGCAAGAAAAAAAATAGGTAACTATTCTACAATATTCGACATATCATATATTAGTTAAATATATGGAGGGATTAGAGTGAGTAAATTTAGAAAAGGAGATATAGTAGGAAGAAATTCATATAATAAAGATGTAATTTTTGAAATTACTAAAATAATAAAAACAAGTAGTAATAATGAAATATGTATATTAAAAGGTATAACAGAAAGAATTGTAGCAGATAGTCCTCCAGAAGATTTGGAAATAATGGATAAAAGGGTAGTTAGTGAAAAAATAAAAAGTATAGAAGATAAAATAGAAAGTAGAATACAAAAATGTATAAAGTGTGGAGAGTATAATGTAAAAAGGAAAAGCAAAATGTTTTACTTTATAAATAATGAAAAAAGAGGAGAAAATCAAAACATATACACAGGTAAAATTCTACATTTAGATGGGGATAAAAAATATAGTGAAAAAGCTGCGAAATATTATAAAAGCTTAGGGCTAGAAGCAATTGTAAAAAATGTACCAGAAAATAAACAAGCAATGATGGTAAGAACACTACTAGATAGATATAACCCAGATATACTAATTTTAACAGGACATGATGGTATGATACGAAAAGGAACTGACTTTAATAATGTATATAATTATAGGAACTCAAGACATTTTATAAATACTGTAAATGAAGCAAGAAAATGGGAGAGAACAAAAGGAAGAAATCTAGCAATTTTTGCAGGAGCTTGCCAGAGTTATTATGAAGCAATAATTTTAGCAGGTGCAAATTTTGCATCATCACCTAAAAGAATAATGATAGATTTTATAGATCCATTAATAGTAGCAGAAAAAATTGCAATAACAGATTCTAATAAATATTTAAGAATTGAAGATATAGAAGAAGAAATAAGAGAAGGAAGAGCAGGAGTAGATGGTGTGGGAAGCATGGGAAAAAGAATAATAGTGAATAATGAATAGTGAATGATTATTCATTTTCATTATTCACTATTCATTATTCATTAAAAATTGAAATTACTAATAGATGATAATTTATAGGGGTGATTAACTAACACATAACTTATTTCTAACTCGCTATCACTCGAGGAACTAAGAAGAAATCGTCCCTACAATAAGGGAATATATGTGAAATGTAAGATGTAACAAAATAGAAATAATATTGTAACAAAAACGTAATAAAACTACGAAGCTACTGAAAACACTAGCTTATCCGCATTGACTTTTTTAGATGTGTTTTGACAAAATACTATACTTGTGATAAAATAAGCCTATCTTAAGGGAGTAGGTGATAAACATGATTTGTAGAAGTGATATAGCAAATCTAAAATCAGATATTGGAGAAATGATAGGACAAAAAATTATTGTTAAAGGTTCTTTAGGAAGAAACAAGAACTTTGAAAAAGAGGCAATTATAGAAAAAGCCTATCCTAATATTTTTGTTGTAAAATACGAAGAAAACGAAAGAAATGTTACCTATAGTTATACAGATATACTAACGAAAACAGTACAAGTAGATGTATTTGATGGTGAAAATTATAATCCATTAATTATAAATGGAGCTACTACAAAGGCATAGAAATTAAAAAAAATTCCTAAGTTTAGGAATTTTTTTTTTTGAGTCTCAATATACTTTAGAAGTAAGATAATATAAAAGGAGGTATATTAAATGTCAGTGGAGGCAATCAAGGAGACTCTATGCATAAATCAAATTATAGGGCAACGAATAGATACAGCCATAATAGAAGAGGATTTTGTAGTTCCAGATATAAAACCAGATATAATAAATACCATGAGTACAAATGGGACAGTGTGCATTTATAAAAAAGAAGTTATGGATGGAAAAATAAAAATTGATGGATGTATAAATGCATATGTTATGTATTTAGCAGATGATGAACAAAGTCAGATAAGAAGTATGAATACTAATTTAGATTTTTCACAAACAATAGATTTCAAGGACTTAAAAGAAGGTATGACAGTAAAAAGCAATATTAGTATAAAGTCGATAGAGTGTAGAGTACTAAACGGAAGAAAAGTAAATGTAAGAGCTATATTAGATATAGACTTAAAAGCATATTCAAATGAAGAATTAGAGTTTATGAAAGAAGTCGAAGGAATAGATGATATTCAATTATTAAATGAAAATTTTAGTGTTAATTCTTTACTAGGTATAGGAAGTACAAAAATATATGCAAAAGATACAGTAGTAATAGATAATATTGATGAAATTGCAGAAATTATGAAAGTAAATGTAGATATACAAAATAAAGAAACCAAAATAAGCTATAATAAAGTTTTAATAAAGGCAGACGAAATAATAAAAATAATGTATTTAAGTACAGATAACAGAATATGTACAAAAGGAGCAACAATTCCAATAATGGGCTTTATAGATATGCAAGATGTAAACGATGAAAACATTTGTGAAGTAGAATATGAAATACGAAATATAATGATAAAACCAAATAGTGCAGAAGAACATTCTATATATGTAGAAATAGAAAATGATGTAACATGTACTACATATCAAAATAAAAACTTAAATATAATTCAAGACTTATACAGTCCAACAATCAACTTAGCATATAAACAAAAAATGATAAAAACAATGTCTGGGAAAAATATAATAAAAGACGTATGCCCTGTTAGAGAAAAACAAGTAATACCAGAAATAGGTAATAATAAGATATATGATGTAGATATAAGGCCATATATATTAAGTCAAAATATAATAAATGACAGAATAGTTTATAATGGAGAAATAGAATTAAAATTTATATTTGGAGAAGAGACCGTATCAAAGATAGAAGTAAAAACAATAATAATACCATTTGAATATAATATGAATTCACCAGGAATTAGTAATAATTCAAAAATAGATACAAAGATAGAAATAACAATGCAAGACTTTGTAATAATGCCAGACCAAAGTATAGACATAAAAATAGACTTACAATTTGTAGCAAATAGTTTCAAAAATGAAGAATTAAATGTGATACAAGAAATAAATATAGAAGAAAATAGAGAAAATGAAAGATATAGTATAATAATATATTTTACAAAATCACGGAGATACTTTATGGAAAATAGCCAAAAGATTTAGAAGTACAGTAGAAGCAATAAGTACCTTAAATGGAATAGAAAACGAAAATAATTTACAAATAGGAGAGCAATTATTCATTCCAATGACTATATAGAAATTGGAAATTAGATGAAAGATTTGGTGAAAGATTTGGGACGTGTCAAAAACTTTCAACTTTTAATTGAATAGGAAAAATCGACTTTAAAATGTAGGTGCGATTTCAATTGCCCACGTAGTGAAGTCACCAGTGTTATTAAATAATCAACAAAAAGGAAAGTTTTTGACACGTCCCAAATCTTTCTTTTTTGAACTAAAAATTAAATATACTAATATAATAATAATAAAAGGAAGGTAAAATATGGATAAAATTTATTCTCGAAAACGTATAAACTTACCAAAACTAGATATTAGTATATTCAATAAAAATAATAAACCAAATCAAAAAAGCGTATACAAAATTGTTAAAATATTAATTATTATAATAATTGCAATAATAACCATGAATAAAATGATAGAAGCTATAAATCCAATAATGGATAAACAATGTAAAACAAATGCAAAGATGATAGCTACAAAAATATCAAATGAGCAAGCAACAGTTGTAATGTCAAATTATGATTATGATGATTTATGTAATATAATAAAAGATAGTAATCGGAAATATTGCAATGATAAGTGCAAATGTAATAACAGTAAATGAAATAATATCAGATGTAGCAATAAAAATACAAGAAGAATTAAGCAAAGTAGAAAATAATAGTTTTGATATAAAACTGGGAAGCTTAACTGGAAGTAGAATACTTGCAGGAAGAGGACCAAATGTAAAAATACAAATAGATGTAATAGGAGACTTAGACACAGACTTAAGGTCAGAATTTGAATCAAAAGGAATAAATCAAACATTACACAAAATGTATTTACAAGTAGAATGTAATGTAACAATATTAACGCCATTTAAGACAATAGAAGAAAAAATATCAAATCAAGTACTACTAGCAGAAGCAGTAATAATAGGAACAACACCAAACACATATTACAACTTTGATGGGGTTGATAAAACAAATGTGATAGATGTAATAGAATAGGAAGGATTTTACCCCAAAATAACCTGGTCCTTTTGGGGTAAATTTTTATTTATAAAGTAATTTAATTCTATTCCCACTTTTAGAAATAAATCCCTCATCAATCAAATTCTTAAGTTCCCTCATCATAGCACTTCTATCTACACTTAAATAATCAGCTAAGTTTGTTAAAGTAAAAGGCAGAGTAAAGGATTTACTAAAATCTTTACTAGATAGTATTGAAAAATATGTGAGCAATTTTTCTCTAATTGTTCTTTTAGATAAAACCTCAATTCTTGTATTTTGGTGAATTGCGTTTCTTAAAGTTAATTCTAATATATTACTAAACAAAGTATTATGAAATTTACAATTTTGTTTACATTTTTTATAAATATCATCATGCAATAGGAATAACACATCACAATCAGTAGTACATATTACAGTAAGCTCATTATTAGTGTGTACAGGGTAAAAAGCTTCTCCAAAAATATCATTTTCATTAAATTTATCTACAATATCTTTATTTCCATTTAAGTCATATCTAATTAAATCAGCAGTTCCAGTTATCATAATGCATATTTGATTTCTTTTTTGTATGTATGTAGTAATAGTTTCATTTTTTACAAAATGCTTTTTTTGAACTCTAGAACAACCATTTTGAATATTATTTATCAAATTAAAAGTTTCAGACATATAATCCCTTCTTTCATTGTAGGGGCACGGAGCACCGTGCCTTATGCTCTTAAATATAATAAAATTGTCAAAAAATATACGTTTAATTTATGTAAATATTATACCCTGAGAATACCGAAAAATCAACATTTTTTGGTGAATTTGCTTTGTAATATAATTGTAATATTTGCTATAAGCATTGAAAACAGTGGACCATGGAAATTAAAAAAATATTTTTTAAAAAAAGTTGCAATTGCAACAGAAAGATTAAAAACTTACTGTATAATAAAGACATACTAAAATGAAATAGGGGGAACAAAAATGAAGGTAATAAAAAGAGATGGACGAGCTGTTGACTATAATAAAGAAAAAATAGTAATAGCAATCGAAAAAGCAAACAAAGAAGTAAAGCAAAAAGAACGAGTAACAAAAGAAGAAATTAAAGAAATAACAAAGTATATTGAAGAACTAGACAAAAAAAGAATTCTAGTTGAAGATATACAAGACATAATAGAAGAACAACTTATGGACATGAAAAAGTTTGAGCTTGCAAAAAAATATATGATTTATCGTTATACAAGAGCATTAGTTAGAAAATCAAATACTACAGATGAATCAATATTAGGACTAATAAAAAATCAAAATAAAGAATTATTAGAAGAAAACTCAAATAAAAATGCAGTACTTGCTTCAACACAAAGAGACTACATTGCAGGTGAAGTATCAAAAGATTTAACAAAAAGAATTTTATTACCTGAAAAAATAACAAAAGCACATGAAGAAGGAATTATTCATTTCCACGACATGGACTATTTTCTGCAACCAATATTCAACTGTTGTCTAATAAACATAGGAGATATGTTAGATAATGGAACAGTTATGAATGCTAAACTTATAGAAAGACCAAAAAGTTTTCAAGTAGCATGTACAGTAATGACACAAATAATAGCAGCAGTAGCTTCAAACCAATATGGTGGTCAATCAGTAGATGTAAGCCACTTAGGAAAGTATATAAGAAGTAGTTATGAGAAATTTTTAGAAGAACTAAAAGAAGAATTTGGAAAAGAACTAAAAGAAAAAGAATTAGAAAAAATAGCTAAGTTCAGACTAAAAAAAGAAATTTCAGCAGGAGTTCAAACAATTCAATATCAAATAAATACATTAATGACAACAAATGGTCAATCACCATTCGTAACATTATTTTTAAACTTAAAACAAGATGACCCATATATAGAAGAAAATGCTATGCTTATAGAAGAAATTTTAACACAAAGATACAGAGGAATAAAAAATGAAAAGGGTGTATATGTAACACCAGCATTCCCAAAACTAATATATGTATTAGATGAACACAATTGTTTAAAAGGCGGAAAATATGATTATTTAACTCGCCTTGCAGTAAAATGTTCAGCAAAAAGGTTATACCCAGACTATATATCAGCTAAAAAAATGCGTGAAAATTATGAAGGAAATGTATTTAGTCCAATGGGATGTAGAAGTTTCCTAGCACCATGGAAAAATGAGAAGGGAGAATATGTATTCGAAGGAAGATTTAACCAAGGTGTAGTAAGTATAAACCTACCACAAGTAGGAATTGTAGCAGATGGAGACGAAGAAAAATTCTGGAAAATATTAGATGAAAGACTAGAACTATGTAAAGAAGCATTAATGTGTAGACATTATGCACTACTAGGAACACTTTCTGAGACATCTCCAATCCATTGGAGATATGGAGCCATAACACGTATGGGGTCAGGAGAAAAAATAGATGACTTACTAAATAGTTGTTATTCAACAATTTCATTAGGATATATAGGAATATATGAATTAACAAAATTAGTAAAAGGAGTATCACACACAACTCCAGAAGGACATGACTTTGCAATTAAAGTAATGAAACATTTAAGAGATACAACAGATAGATGGAAAAAAGAAACAGGTTTAGGTTTCGCACTATATGGAACACCAGCAGAAAGCCTATGTTACAGGTTTGCAAAAATAGATAAAGAAAAATTCGGAGAAATAAAAGACATAACAGACAAAGGATATTATACAAACTCTTACCATGTAGATGTTAGAGAAGAAATAGATGCTTTTGAGAAATTAACATTTGAAAGTGAATTCCAAAAAATATCATCAGGAGGAGCAATATCATATATAGAAATACCAAATATGAGACACAACCTAAAAGCACTAGAAGACCTAGTAAAATTTATATATGAAAATATACAATACGCAGAATTTAACACAAAATCAGACTACTGCCATGTATGTGGTTTTGATGGAGAAATAATAATAAATGATAACGTAGAATGGGAATGCCCAAACTGCGGAAATAAAGACAAAAACAAAATGAATGTAACAAGAAGAACATGTGGGTACTTAGGAGAAAACTTCTGGAATGAAGGAAAAACAAAAGAAATAAAATCAAGAGTATTACATTTGTAAAATATGAGTTGGAAAAATAAAATTTGATGTAGGGGCAGCGCCTCCGCTATCCACTCTCCAACGACTTACTTAAATAATTGTAATTTTAGCAATTTCTTCGAAGAACGGACAGAGGCGGTACTGCTCCTACATGAAATTTAAAATTATTTACTTTAAGAGAATAAGGGAGGCTAATTTAATGAACTACGCAAAAATAAGAAAATGTGATGTAGCCAATGGACCAGGAGTAAGAGTATCATTATTTGTAAGTGGATGTAATCATCACTGTAAAAACTGCTTTAACAGGGAAGCATGGGACTTTAGCTATGGAGAAAGATTTACTGAGAAACAAGAAGAACAAATAATAGAAGACTTAAAGCCAGAATATATAACTGGTTTAAGCTTATTAGGAGGAGAGCCATTTGAACAAACGAACCAAGAAGGTTTAGCTCCACTAGTAAAAAAAGTAAAACAAACCTATCCAGACAAAAAAATATGGTGTTATACAGGCTTCACATTTGATAAGCAGATATTAGGTCAAATGGTAAAAGAAGAACATAGAGAAACAACAAAGGAAATGTTAGAAAATATAGACTATATAGTAGATGGAAGATTTGTAGAAGAACTAAAAGACCCAAAACTACAATTTAGAGGTTCAGCAAACCAACGTATAATAGATGTAAAGAAAAGCTTAAAAGAAAATGAAATTGTATTATGGGATGGATTGAATAAAGATATATGATTAACAAAAGCTCGAAAAGTTTAAAATTTTTCGAGCTATTTTTATGCTAATTTATGAGAATATAGAGTTTACATAGTAAACGCTATATTCTCAGACATAAATTACGCAAACGGAACATACAACACATATGTGCTTCGTGGAGGTAGTTTCAACAGTGCATCTGCGACCCGCCCAGCCTGCGTTCGCGTTTGTGCGCCAGATACCGACACTTACTGCGGGTTCTGCCTTGCACTGTACCTTCAATAGAATAAGATGTTTTTTTGAAAAGGGAGAGTATTTTAAATTGGATATTCTCTTTTTATTATAGTAAGCATTCTGTTTTTTGCATATAAAGCTATTTTAAGATATAAATTATAATAAAAACATTAAAAGTTAAATAAAAATATGGAATTTAGTAAAAAAATGTGATAAAATAGTAAAAAAATAAATCATTAATCAAAATTGAGAAAATAAAAAGCTTAGAAAAACATATATCAATTATAATGTAGAATGGAAGAAATTTTATAAGTAGTTCATAGAATGCCAATAAAATTGAAACTTAAAAATAGTAGAGAGTTGCACAAATTTATATTAAAATATGAAAAAATAAATTGGAGGAAATAAAAAATGAAGAAACCAGAATTATTAGCACCAGCAGGTTCTTTTGAAAAGGCAAAAGTTGCATTTATGTATGGAGCTGATGCAGTGTATGCAGGCACATCATCACTTTCATTAAGAACTAGAGCTGAAATGGAAGATAGTGACTTAGCAAATACAATAAAATATGCACATAGTATAGGAAAAAAAGTATATACAGCAATAAATATATATGCATGGGACGACACGTATGAAGAAATAAAGAAACAAGCTCAAATGCTAAATACACTAAAAGTAGATGGAATAATAGTAGCAGATGGTGGAATAGTAGAAATAATAAAGGAATATGCACCAGATGTAGAAATACATATTAGTACACAGGCTAATACAGTAAGTTACCATAGTGCTAACTTTTGGTATAAAAATGGTGCAAAAAGAGTAATACTTCGGAAGAGAAATGAATAAAGAGCAAATAAAAGAATTAATAAAAAATAAAAAGGAAGACTTAGAGGTAGAAATGTTTGTACATGGTGCTATTTGTTTTGGGTATTCAGGAAGATGCTTTTTAAGTGACTTTTTAGCAGGAAGAAGTGCAAATTTAGGAGACTGTGCTCAAAGTTGTAGATGGGCATATAATATATATGTAGAAGAAGCAAATAAACCAGGAAACCTAATGCCAGTAGAACATGATGATAAAGGAACTTACATATTTTCATCAAAAGATATGTGCCTAATAAAAGAAATACCAGAAATTTGTGAAATGGGAGTAGATAGCTTAAAAATAGAAGGAAGGCTAAAAACAAAATATTATTTAGCATCAGTAGTAAATGCATATAGAAATGCAATAGATGATTACTTTAATAATCCAAATGAATATGATTATGCAAAATATTTAAAAGAATTGGAAAAAACAAAAACAAGAGGATTAACAACATTTTACTTCAATGATAGAAATAATAAAGATTTTCAAGAATATGAAGGAAAACAATATAATTCAGAATATGAATTTGGTGGAGAAGTGGTAGGATATGAAGAAGAAAAAACAATTATAGAAATAAAAAACAAATTAACTGTAGGAGATGAACTAGAAATTATAATACCAGGAAAAATAGCACCAGAAAAATTTACAATACAAAAATTATGGGATATAGAAACAAACGAAGAAATACAAACAGTAAACCCAGGAAAAGCAGAGCAAAAAGTAAAAATAGAATTACCAATAAAAACTGAAAAGAACTGGATTTTAAGAAGAAAAAAATAAATTGACATAATTGTAAAAATGGTATATAATATATTAAAATATTTATTAGGAGAAAAGAAGATGCTTGAGAGTATAGAATATTTTTCATACTTACTAAACGTAGAGCCATTTTGGTTAATACTAATAATTGTATTATTAATATTATTAGGCGTAATAAAAAGTTTATACCCTTGGGAACTAAAATGGAAAAGTAAAGCATCAATAGAAAAAGATGGTAGTAAAACAACAAAATACTATCATTTAGGTGAATAAAAATAAAAAACAGCTATAAAAAAAATATTTTGTAGCTGTTTTTATTTGGTTACAATTCATAGTAAAAAATATTTTTGCACTGTAGGGACGCTTTTAATCACCCCTAGCGTCAACGAAATTACTAAAAAAATAAGGTTAACATATTGCAAAATATAAAATAATGTTATATAATACCTGTACTATGTTACAGTAATGTTAATGTATTACGAAACTGTTAAATGTATATTACAATTTTATTAACCTTATTGACATATAAATAGAAAAGTATAAAATATAGTTAAAATATAATGAAAGGGCTATTTATGAGAGTTATAAGTGGAACAGCAAAAGGAACAAAACTAAATTCAATAGAAAGTTTATCAACTAGGCCAACTTTAGACAGAGTAAAAGAAGCCTTATTCAATATAATTCAAACTCATCTTCAAGACTCTAACGTATTAGACTTATTTGCAGGAAGTGGAGCATTAGGAATAGAAGCTTTAAGTAGAGGTGCTAGGCATTGCACATTTTGCGATAAATCTTATGAATCAGTTAAAATGTTAAAACAAAATTTAGAAAGAACAAAGTTTGAAAATAAATCAACTGTATTAGTAAAAGATTATAAAAAAAGTATAAAAACATTAGAAAAAAACAAATTTGATATTATTTTTATTGATCCACCATATAAACAAAATATAGCGGTAGACTCTATAAAACTAATATTGGAACATAATATATTTGCAAAAGATGGAATAATAATACTAGAAACAGATGAAGAAGAAAGAGAAATGAAAGAATTACAAAATATTAATTTAGAAGTGTATGATGTAAGAAAATATGGAAGAGTGAGGTTAATTTTCTTACATGAAAGGGGCTAAAAATACCATGGAAATATTTACATTATTAGAAACTATAGAGGAAATGTTAGAAACAAGTAAGTCAATACCATTTTCTACAAAAGGCATAGTAGATAAAGAAGAGATGCTTGAAATAATAAAAGAAATACGTTTAAAATTACCAGAAGAATTAAAACAAGCAAAATGGGTAAAAGAAGAAAGGCAACGTATTTTAGTAGAAGCACAAAAAGAAGCAGACGACATAGTAAAAGAAGCAGAAAACAGAATAATATCTATGATAGATGAACATGAAATAACAAGAAAAGCATATGAACAAAAAGCAGAAATAATAGAAACAGCAAATGAAATGTCAAGAGAAATATCAAAAGGAACAAAAGACTATGCAGACAGTATATTGCAAAATATAGAAGAGTCATTAGAAAAAGCATTAGAAACAGTTCAAAATAATAGAAGAGAATTAAAATAAGAAATTACCAGAAATCGCCTTTGGCGATTTTTTATATTATAGGAAAGTTCTATTTTTTAATAAAAAGAATGAAAAAATAAA
>CAOJVB010000053.1 GCA_948444845.1 uncultured Clostridiaceae bacterium
TTTTCCTCTTGATTTTGCTCTTGATGTTTTATTTGCTAAAAGATGTCTTCTATTTGATTTTGTTCTTTTAACTTTTCCTGTTGCTGTATATGAATATCTTTTCTTTGCAGCTTTATTTGTTTTTAGCTTTGGCATTGTAAATTCCTCCTTTTTGAATTTGAGGTCAGAATCTAGATTTTAGATGTTTGCTATTTAGGTAATTTCTTCGTAGCACTGGCGATTAATAATCGCCCCTACATCACTATTTTCTGACTCTTATTATATATTACTATTAACTATTTTTTAGCTAATATTATAAACATATTTTTACCTTCTAATATTGGTCTTTTTTCTGGGGTTGCTATGTCTGATAGTTCTTCTATGAATCTATTTAAACCTGCTTCTCCTTGTTTTACGTAGTTTAGTTCTCTTCCTCTAAATCTTACTGTAATTTTTACTTTGTTTCCATCTTCTAAAAATTTTCTTGCATTTTTACATTTGAAGCCAAAGTCGTGTTCTTCAATATTAGGTGTAATTCTTATTTCTTTAAGTTCAAAAGTTTTTTGCTTCTTTTTTGCTTCTTTTTCTCTTTTTGCTTGTTCAAATTTATATTTTCCATAGTTCATAAGTTTGCATACTGGTACTTCTGCATTTGGCGCTACTAGTACTAAGTCTAATTTCTTTTCATATGCCATATCTAATGCTTCATGAATAGAAATTGGTCCAACCTTATTTCCTTCATTGTCAATTATTTGAACTTCTCTTGCTCTTATTTGTTCATTAATAGGTAAATCTTGTTTTATAAAAAACACCTCCAAAAATTTTTTTGTTACAAAAAAAGACTGACTTTGAAGCCAATCCACCACATAAATATAATACTAGTTTATTTACTAGTTTTAAATATTTATTAACCTTTTTCCACATAGTTAAGGTGAGAAGTGGATAACTTCTTCTTTTTTTTTACATTTATATAATACTCTATTTTCTTTTAATTGTCAATAGATAATAATTTTTTTTAATAATAATTTTTTTGCAAAAGTAAATTGTAAAAGTAACATCTATTTCTTATATTATTTAATATATCTTATAATTACACATATAAAAATAATAAGTACAGACTATAAAAATCTGTACTCATTATTTTTCTAAGTTATGTCTTGTTAATATTTTCACTCTTTCTAAGCTTATTATAAACATATAATGAAATTGGTGTAAATATTACAATCATTCCTAACAATGCCAATTGTAATTTAATATTTCCTAAGTAATTAATAATGTATACTAATGGAATATATAATATCTTTGCACCAGTTGATGCTATAGATATTACACTTGTTTGATGTTCTTCTTTTGTATTTTCTTGTAGCGGTGTTACTATGCTTCCTGAAAATAGTCCTCTTATTAAGCCATTTAATACAAATACCCATATTGTAAAAATGTTTGTATTAATTACTAATACTCCCATCCATAAAATTGAAATAGCTATCATTGCAATAAATTTTACAGATGTTTTTATTTCTACTAATTTCTCTGCTAGCTTTGCACCTAATATTTGAAATATTTGTGTAAGTATCCATCCTAGGCTTACTATTTCAATAGGTACTCCTACCATAATCATTAATGGTGTGAAAACCCAGATTTGTGGATGAGTAATTTCGCTTCCTATTACATATGCTAACAAGTAATTTCTTACTTTCTTATCTTTTAATATTTCTTTTACATTAAAACACATATCTTTAAGCATATTTTTATGGTTGCTTTCAATCTTTTTAGAATCATCTTTTATAAAAAATGCTACTATTCCTCCTATGAAATATGGTAAAAAAGATATTCCTACTGCTAACCTTAAACTATATTTTGATATAATTCCTCCTATTAGCATTACTATAAACATTGCACTATATCTGTATGTATATATTTGAGAGTTCAGCTTTTTAAATAATTTTCCTGTTTTATCTATTTTATCTGCATTATTTTTAATAAAAGCTTGATCTACTCCATTTGTCATTGACATACATACTCCAAGTAAACATTCTGATAATATCGCCATATACATATTTTTTGAAAATGCATAATATATAAAAGTTAGGGCTACTCCAATGTCTCCTACAATATTTAATACTTTTCTATTAAATCTATCTGCTAAATATCCCATAGGTATGTCTAATAAAACTATTACTATTGTGAACATCATTTGAACAAAGCCTATATCTGTTTGATTCATTCCTATTGAATTCCAAAAGATACTTATAATTGGAACTGAGAATCCAGCACCTATTGATGTTAATATTGTTTCAATCATTATTAAGTTTAAGTTCCTTTTGCTACTGTCTTTTTCTTTCATTTCAATTCCTCCATTTCTTTTAAAAAACAAAAAACTCATAAAAGAAATCTTCTAAGACTCCTTTTATGAGTTTAACTCAAATAAGTGTACCAACTTTACAATTGGCTACGTAGCTCGCTTACTTTTAAGCTTATACGTACTCTTAACATAATATAGATTATAGCATAACTTTTTTTGTTTTGCAAGTCTTTTTGTAAAATTTAATTGTTATATATCTCTCGTTTGTGAAAATATGATTTAAAATACAACAAGACTCTCTCGTAATGAGAGAGTCCCAAATGCTAATAACGATATAAATAATCACGTAATGCGTTATAAACTGGGTCACGTTTTACAATACAGTCAGTCTGTAAAATTTCTTCCAGTTCTTGAAGAGATACAAACTTTGCATCTTGTACTTCAGATTTTTGGAGTGTAATATCTTTTGTAGTTAAACCTTTCTTTCTTAAAATGAAGAAGTCATAAAATTGGTTCTCTACATAGTCATTTGCAAATTTTTGAGATACTCTGTATGATAACATATACCTAAAGTCTGTTATACTAACTTGAGATTTAATACCAACAGAAACCTCTTCATTGATTTCTCGAACAGCAGCTGAGATAGCATCTTGTCCTGTTGAAATGTGACCAGCTACAGAAATGTCCCAAAGACCAGCATTTTTATCTTTGTTCACACTTCTTTGTTGTAATAAAACTTCATTTTTTCCATTGATAATAGCAATTACAATTGCACGATGCCATAATCCACGTTGGTGAATTTCTTTACGGCTTAAAATTTCTCCAGTTTTTATACCGTTTTCGTCAAGAACATCAATATATTCCATTTGTATTCTCCTTTCTAAGAGGCTAATTCGTTAAGTAACTCCATATTTCTCTTTAACCAAATGTCTTTCTCTGTAGCAGAGCGATTGCTCCATTTACTCGAATAGATTTCTTTTTCATCTCCATATCGAGTTATTGTTGCACTTGCACTGTATGTTTCATTTGAATTTGAAACATAGTCAGTATCAAAAATGTACTGAATCTTCTTTATCATTTCATTCATCTCGTTTTCAGATAAATAAGAATGATGAGTAGAACTTACATCTTTTCCAGTTTTTTCGTTGGTTATCCGTATTACTACAAGAAATTTCATATGTTTCTCTCCTTTTTTAATATTTTGGTATACACCTACACTATAATTGTATCATATTTAACATAATTTGTAAATTGCGTGAATTAAATTTCTTAAGTTTTTTTACAAATTTCCTTAAATTTATTGACTTTTTTCTTTATTTATATTAGAATAATATAGCGAATTAAGAAAATGTTACCAATTTAAGTAACTTCTCCCCGGTAGTCTACTTAGGTGGTTTCATAAATATAATAATAAAATAATGAATGGAGGGTATTTTTACCATGAATAATACTACATATAGTGTAAAGAAAAGTGAAATTGAAAGAAAATGGTATATAATCGATGCTGCTAATAAACCATTAGGTAGAGTAGCAACAGAAGCTGCAAAATTATTAAGAGGAAAACATAAACCAACTTATACTCCTCATATGGATGTTGGAGATCATGTTATTATATTAAATTGCAAAGACGCAGTTTTAACAGGAAAAAAATTAGATCAAAAAGTTTACAGACATCATTCTGGATATATTGGAGGAATGAAAGAAACATCTGCAAGAGTTATGATGGAAAATAAACCTGAAAGAGCTATGATGCTTGCAATTAAGGGTATGCTTCCACACAATAGCTTAGGAAGACAAATGCTTAAAAAAGTAAGAGTTTATGCAGGTAGCGAACATGAAAATATGGCTCAAAAACCAGAAGTTTGGGAGGTAAAATAATATGGCTAAAGCAAAATCAGTAAAAAATGTATTTTATGGTACAGGTAGAAGAAAAAAATCAATCGCTAGAGTAAGATTAGTTGAAGGTTCTGGCGTAGTTACAATAAATGGTAAAAGTATCGATGAATACTTTGGTACAGAAGTTTTAAAAACTATAGTAAGACAACCATTAACTGCTACTAACACAGCAAGCAAATATGATGTTATTGCTAAAGTTGTTGGTGGAGGTTTCACAGGTCAAGCTGGAGCAATCCGTCATGGTATAGCAAGAGCATTAAATGAGGCTAATAGCGAATTTAGACCAACTTTAAAATCAAACGGATACTTAACAAGAGATCCTCGTATGAAAGAAAGAAAAAAATACGGTCTTAAAAAAGCTAGAAAAGCTCCTCAATTCTCTAAAAGATAGAAGAAAAATTTTGTGGGCTATCAATCATAAAAAAATATATAAAGCAGTAATTTATTTTAGATTACTGCTTTACTTTTATCTAATATCTTGAAAACTATCATCATATGACTGAGAATTAATTTGCGAGCATTGTAGTTACACTACTTGGGTTTCTTATAATATTGACAAGGAATATGTTAATAAAACATTATAAATAATAAAAAACTCGGAAATTCCGAGTTTTTTATTATTCTTATGCTATTTATTTTCTTCTAAAAATTCATTTAAATTCTTAGCGAAAATCACTTTTATTATGTGCATTTCTCCCTCATTTACTATTTCTGTTTTTGTATATTTATGCACTATTCCATCTTCTATTTCTATTTCTGAGTAAACTTCTTTGTCTACTTCAGCTTTTATAAAAATTGATACATTTTGTTCTAATATTTTCGTTATCCATTCTAATATTGGAAAAACATTATAGTAATACCAATGCTCTCCATTACTAGAAAATAAAAATTCCGCGACTTTTTTATCGAAATCTGCATTCATTGTTTTATATTGAATTTTTAGTGTTTCATTAGATGAATATGACTTTAATTTTGCTTCTGTAGTGCTATTTTCATTGTTATAATAAAACTCCACTACTTCATCATCTTCTTTTAACTTTAATAAGCCTGTTTCTATTAAACTTATTTTTTCTTTAGTAATCTCTAAATTAAAGTCTCTATCTATTAGCGGTTCTATTTTACTATTTCTTCTGCCTACTACATAAGTATTTAATTCATTATAGTCATATATATTAACCATTATATAATAACTTTTTCCTTCATTATCTGTAAACTTTGCATCTAGTATATTCTTTCTACTAAAAACATAATCAATTTCTATAGGAAATACAATTTCTTCTATTGGAATTAATAAATCTTTGAATTTTTTTATTGTAATTTGCTTATATTTTTGTAACTTTATCGTCCATTTGGACATAAATTCTTTTAATTCACTTTTTCCTTCTTTAAAAAATACATCTTCATAAAACTCAGCTTTCCGTATTTTTTTTAGTAAAGATATTTGTTTTTTTATTTTCATATTTTTTCCTCCTGCAATTGCAAAATGAATATTTATATTGTTTCTAGCATATTATATCACAATTGTATCTGCTAATCAACTATTATACTACTTTAAGTTTCGTTTTTCTAAATATATTATGGCAATCGCTAAGAAAACTTCTACCTATTGCTAATACTCAATTCTTACTTTTTAATAAAAATTTGAAATATTGATTTCTCTAATCAAAAAAATTTTTAAGCGATTGCCTTATAAATATATTGATAGCAGTTAATTCGATGTTTCACTGGCAAACATACCCATTTTCCTAGTAAACTATTATTTCTCTAAATATTTGGTCAAAAACTCGAACTTAAATTATTCTACTTTTTTGGTTATTGCTAATCCATCTCCTATTTCTAGTATTTTTGTTTCTAGTTTTGGATTATTTGTTACTTCAGCAATGTACTCTCTTAAGTTTCGTACTGCTGTACGTTGCTTGTGTTTGTTGTAGTCACTCATTACATAGCCTTTATATAATATATTGTCTGCTAATATTACTCCACCTTCATTTAACATTCTTAGTGCTTCTTTTAGGAAAAATGGATATTTTCCTTTTGCAGCATCTATAAATATCATATCATATTTGTCATCTAGTTTAGGTAGTATTTCTACTGCATCTCCTTCATAGATGTTTATTTTTTCTTCTACTCCTACCCTTTTTATATTTTCTTTTGCTTGCAATATTCTTTCTTCATCTCGCTCTATTGTGTCTATTTTCCCTCCTTCAAGCAAATATTCTGAAAAACACATAGCTGAGTATCCTACTGCTGTTCCTATTTCTAGGATTTTTTTAGGTTTTAGGTTTGTTAGTATTTTGTCTACTACTTCTAAAGTATCATCCATTATTATTGGTATATGTTCTTCTACTGCTTTTTGTTTTATTATTTGTAGTTCTTGTTTGTTCATTTTTATTCATTCCTTTTGTTTTAGTTTTTATTATATACTATCACTTTTTTTGTTTTTTGGCAAATATTGATTTGTTATTATCTGCATTAATTTGTATGGCAATCGCTTAAAATTTTTTTGTCTAAAAAATCAAGTTTCAAAAATTTTATAAAAAAATAAAATTAAGTATTATCAATATGTAGAAGTTTTTTAAACGATTGCCATAATCGACTGTCGCTTCAGTTTGACATTTTATGTAAAATATTATATAATTGTATTATGTAGTATTTGATACTATATCTGATTTACTAAATAGTATCTTTGATATGTTGCTAACTTGCTTTTGAAAGGAGAACTGTATGAAAGAATTGATTTTTTGTATAACCTTTATTCTCTGTACTGTCATTTGTCTTGTTCTTTTTATTTTCCGAGCAATGAATTTAAAAAAAATTCAGACATCTAGGCATTTCAAAATTTGCCGGAATTTATGTATAGTAATATCAGTGACTGCATTTATAGCATCTATCTGCCTACCTTCATTTTCTTTTGATAAATTTTTGTATTCAATATTAACAGTTCCTGTTTTCTTGCTTAATGCCAAAAATTATCATGAAGCTATGCTTAATACTGAAGAACTTGAAGGAAGAGTAGAAGAATATCTTAAAACTCAACCTATAGATGTTGAGTATAAAGAATTAAATTGATATTATCGTGACACTCTATAATTTGGTTAGCAACTAAAAAGCCAGATTAAGCTTTTGCTTATCTGGTTTCTTTTTATTTCTTCGTTAAGTTTATTTTTAATTTTTTATACTCTACTTCTTTCCGATTGGGGACAGTCCCTCTTGGGACATCTTCGATTACCCAAGGGGGTGCTTTTAGTTTTTTACTTCTTTAACGTTTTCTACCCCTGTAATTTTCTTCCTTGATTTCCGATTGGGTACATTTATTATTGTATTTTAAATTATTTTTGTTTTGCATTTATTATAGTCTTCTATCTTGTTTATGCTCGCCCAATCTTGTTTTTCGGCACCCATTCAGGGACAGTCCCCAATCTAGTTTCCAATCTAGTTTCCGATCTAGTCTATCTTCTTGCTTCTCTTTCTCTTGTTTTTGTGTCTAGTGTTTTCTTTCTTAGGCGGATGTTTTTTGGTGTTACTTCTACTAGTTCGTCTTCTGCTATGAATTCTATTGCTTTTTCTAGTGACATTTGTAGTGGTGGTACTAAACGTAGTGCGTCATCTGAACCTGAGGCTCTTGTGTTTGTTAGGTGTTTTTCTTTACATACGTTTATTGCTATGTCTTCGTTTCTTGAGTTTATTCCTACTATCATTCCTTCATATACGTCTACACCTGCTCCTATTAGTAGTTCTCCTCTTTCTTGTGCGTTGTATAGTCCGTATGTTACACTTGTTCCTTGTTCCCATGCTACTAGTACTCCTCTTGTTCTTGCTTGTATGTCTCCTTTGAATGGTTCGTAGCAGTCGAATATTGAGTTCATTGTTCCTTCACCTTTTGTGTCTGTTAAGAATTCTGTTCTATATCCTATTAGTCCACGTGCTGGTATTTTGAATTCTACTTTTGTGTGCCCCGCTTCTGCTGGTTCCATATTTGTCATTTCACCTTTACGTCTTCCTAATTTTTCTATAACTGTTCCTATTGATTCATCTGGTACGTTTACTACTAGTTTTTCTACTGGTTCGCATTTTACTCCATCTATTTCTTTGAATATAACTTTTGGACGAGATACTAATAGTTCAAATCCTTCTCTTCTCATTGTTTCTATTAATACTGATAAGTGAAGTTCTCCACGTCCACATACTTCAAAGCTATCTGCTGAATCTGTTTCTTTTACACGTAAAGATACATTTCTTTCTAGTTCTTTGAATAATCTATCTCTAATGTGACGAGATGTTATGAATTCTCCTTCTTTTCCTGCGAATGGTCCGTTATTTACACTAAATGTCATTGATACTGTTGGTTCATCTATATCTACAAAAGGAATTTTTTCTGGGTTATTTAAGTCACATATTGTGTCACCTATGTTAATATCTGCAACTCCTGATAGTGAAACTATGTCACCAGCTGTTGCTTCTTCTACTTCTGTTCTCTTTAGACCTTCGTATGTGAATAGTTTTGCAACTTTTCCTTGAGTGTTCTTTTCTGCTTTGCATATTGCTATTGGCATTCCTGCTTTTATGCTTCCACGCTCTATTCTACCTACTGCTATTCTTCCTAGGTAGTCATCATAGTCTATATTTGAAACTAGCATTTGTGCAGGTCCATCTATTTCACATTCTGGTGCTGATATATATTTTACTATTGTGTCAAATATACAATTTACATTATCACTTTCTTCTTCTAGGCTCATTTTTGCTATTCCATTTTTTGCTGATGCATATATTACTGGGAATTCTAATTGGTCGTCGTTTGCATCTAATTCTATGAATAGTTCTAGTACTTTATCTACTACTTTTGCTGGGTCTGAACCTGGTCTATCTATTTTGTTTATTACTACTATTGGTTTTAGGTTTAGTGCTAATGATTTTTTTAGTACTTCTCTTGTTTGAGGCATTGGTCCTTCAAATGCATCTACTAATAGTAAAACTCCATCAACTGTTTTTAAAACACGTTCAACTTCTCCACCGAAGTCAGCATGTCCTGGGGTATCTACTATATTTATTTTTATTCCATTATACATTACTGATGTGTTTTTTGAAAGAATTGTTATTCCTCTTTCTTTTTCTAGGTCGTTTGAGTCCATTACTCTTTCTTGTACTTGTTCATTTTCTCTAAATACGTGGCTTTGGTGTAGTAAACAGTCTACTAATGTAGTCTTTCCATGATCTACGTGTGCAATTATTGCTATATTTCTTATTTTTTCATTTTTCATTTCTTTTTTCCCCTTTTCTCATTATTATCGGGCAGACTCTGGTGCCTGCCCCTTTATAATTATTCATTATTCACTATTCATTCTTCATTACTAATTGTATTTTCGGACACAGTGGTGTCATGTTCAAAGAAGTATTCCCTCAAACGGTGTCCCTACATTTATAATTCTTCATCCTTTATTATTTTTATTTGAGCTATTTCTTCGAAGAGCGGGCGATTAATAATCGCCTCTACAATTCTCTTGCATTCTATATATTTTTAGTTCTTTACATTTCTTCCTTATACTCGTTAGATGTCCCTTCTAATTCTTTTATTGAAAGTTCTATCTTTTCTGTCTCTTTATCTAAATCGATTATTTTTGCATTTACATGTTGTCCTAATTTTATTTCTTCTTCTGGTTTTGCTAATTTTCTTTCTGCTATTTGTGATATATGTACTAATCCTTCTATTCCTGGTTCTAGTTCTACAAATGCTCCAAATGGCATTATTTTTACTACTTTTACTTTTACTACATCATTTATGTGATATTTTGCATCAATATTATTCCAAGGATTTTGCCCCTTTTCGCTATAAGAAAGTTTTATTCTTCTATTTTCTTTGTCTAAATCTTTTATTGTTACTTCTATTTTTTGCCCTTGTTTTAATATTTCATTTACATTTGCATTTCTTTCCCATGATATTTCTGATACATGTAGAAGACCTTGTACTATTCCATTTAAGTCTACAAATGCTCCATAAGAGCTTATACTTGCTACTGTCCCTTCATATTTTTTTCCTACTTCTACATTATTCCAGAATTCTTCTTGCTTTGCATTTTTCACTTCATCTAATACATTCTTAATTGAGCCTATTATTTTGTTTAATTTTTCATCATATTCAGTTACTCTAAATTTTACAGTTTGACCTTGTAATTTTGAAACATCTTCTCCTCTTGGAATTCCTGACAAAGAAAGTGGTATAAATATCCTTTTATTATATGCTTCTACTATTATACCTTTATCATTTATTTCTTTTACTTTTTCTTCAAATATTTCATTATTTTTTATTTTATTTTCTAGTTGTTTTCTTCCTTCTCTTTGTTTTACTCTTTTATAAGATAAAACTACATTTCCTAGCCCATCATTTTGTTTTAGAACATCAGCAGTTATTGCATCGCCTACTTTAAATTCATCTTTAGGATTTTTACTTTCATCATCACTATATTCCTTTCTTGTTATTATTCCATCTGCTTTATAGTGAATATCAACAAAAATTTCGCCTTGTTCTGTAATGCTAATAATTTTTCCTGTTACAGTTTTTTCTAATTTTGTTTCTTTTAAAGATTCATTATATAATTCTTCAAAAGATAATTCTTTTTCATTTTCCATATTTTCACCTTACTTATAACTTTATATTTTATATATTAATTATATGCAATATATAAATATACTTTTTAACTATTTTATTATAATTTAACAAGTTTAATTTGTCAACATAAATTAATAAAAAAATAGAAAAGTATAGCGTTTTCATTGCACAAATACTTATTTTTTTAAGTTTCGCACTTTTCTATAATATGAAAATACACAGTAGTTTTTTACCTACTGTGCAAATTGTAATATTATAAATTTTATTACTTCCTGTTTTATATCAAAATATTTTTCCTTATTCAATTACTTATTGGTCATATTCTATTTTTTATCTCCTTTTACAACACCATGTTGTTTTACATCCATTTGTGTCCCTTACATTTATCGTTGCTATTTCATTATTACTGTTACTATTACAACCACAATTACAATTATTATTTGAGTTATTTAAAATTCTTGCTACTCTACATGCTATGTTTTGTGCATCTTCATTTGATAAGCTATTAGTATTGTTTCTATTATTTTCTTCGCAACAATTATTGTTGCATTCTCTTTTTCTACATCTACTAAAGAAAAATTCTGCTATTAACGCGGTTATATAGGCTAGTATTGTATATATTATTACAAATACTAATGCTGATGAATTAAATACAGCAAATGCTATAATTAAATATATCGCAAAAAATGTTGCTGCTGTAAGTATTGGGCATCTTAGTATTTTTTCTAAAACAATGCTTAAAATTACTGTGGCTATAGGAAGTGCAAAAAATATTAATAATGTATTCATACTTATCTCTCCTCATATTATATGTTCTACTATATTTTATGCATCTTGTTCTTTTATGTGATTTTTAATCACATCATTTTATATTATTGCTGTTAATAATTTTATGTTATCTCTGTCAATAATTTTTAAAAATTTCACTAAAAAATAGCTTTATTTTATTAGCGAAT
>CAOJVB010000054.1 GCA_948444845.1 uncultured Clostridiaceae bacterium
CCTATGTGTGCCTTGCGAGTGAAGCGAGAAAGGAATGGAATTTAATATGGAAAAATTAAATGTAATTTATGAAGATAATCACATTATAGTAGTAGAAAAGCTTGTAAATATTCCTTCACAAGCAGATAAAACTGGTGATATTGATATGCTTACTTTAGTTAAGGAGTATATAAAGGAGAAATATAATAAACCAGGAAATGTATATTTAGGGTTAGTACATAGGTTAGATAGACCAGTTGGAGGAATTATGGTATTTGCTAAAACTTCAAAGGCAGCTGCAAGACTTAGTGAGCAAGTAAGAGCAAAAGAATTTAAAAAGAAATATCTTGTAATAGTAGATGGCAAAATGGATAAAGACATAGGTTTAATGGAAGATTATTTATTAAAAAATGAAAGGCTAAATATAAGTAAAGTTGTAAAGGAAGGAACCAAAAATTCGAAACTTGCGAAGTTGGATTATGAAGTTTTAAAATATGATGAAAAAATAGATTTATCAGTATTGAAAATAAATTTACATACAGGTAGACATCATCAAATAAGAGTACAGCTTAAATCCCATGGTCACAGCATTTATGGAGATCAAAAATATGGAACAAGAGGGAAAGGAAAACAAATCTGCCTTTGGGCATATGAATTAAGTATTGTCCATCCAATTACAAAGGAAAGAATGACATTTAAAGTACTACCCAAAGCAACAAACTCATGGGAAATAATGGAAGGTATAGAAGTATAACAAAAGCATTATGTATACCTTACGAAAATAAAAAAATCATATACGAAAATATAAAATTTAATTTTCGTATATGATTTTTTGCGTTATAAATAAAAAATAAAAAAAACAATAAATTAAGTATAAAATAATTACAGAATAAAAAACGAGGGAAAATATGATAGATAAGATTTGTAAATACATAACTAATAAAATAAGAAAAGAAATGCCAGACATAGATGATGAGAGGGCAGAAGTAATAATGTATGGAATACAATTAATTATAGGAGAAATACCAAAAGTATTTTCAGTATTTATTATAGGAGCAATATTAGGATTATGGTGGCAAACATTAGTAACATTTTGGATATTATTACCCTATAAATATGCTTCAGGTGGATTTCACTTAAAGTCACATATAGGTTGTTTTATAGGGACGAACTTAATATATTGTGGAAATGCATATTTAAGTACAATTATAAACCTAGATGTATATACAAAAATATTATTAATAGTATTAAATTTAATATTAGGAATAATTATGATATATAAGTATGCACCAGCAGATACAATAAATTTACCAATACTTACAAAAAAAGAAAGAAAATTAAAAAGAAATTTATCATATATATTTTTAACAATTAATATGATAATTGCAATGGTAGTACCAAATATTATAATTACTAATATATTAGTATTTGGAACTGCTATTCAGACATTTTCAATAACTAAAATAGCGTATAAGTTAACAAAGAACGAATATGGTTATGAAGCGTACTTGCAAGGAAATATATAAAAAGTAATTAAAGTATTAGCCGGCAATACTTTGATATAAAAAAACTAAGGAGGAAACGTTATGTTAAAATTATTAGCAAAAATGGCAGAAAAATATGCTAAATCTACAAACACAGCTTGTATATTATGGGGAATATGGCACCAACCTAAAATGCCAGCATCATTAATAAAAAAAGACTAATTAAGAATAAATTATAATATAAAAAGATACTGAAATAAATTCTCAGTATCTTTTACTTTTTTAGTAATAGATTTCAAATTGTTGTGAAAAATAATCATCTGTTTTAGTAGTATATAAATTTAAATTATTATGTTTTTTCATAATTTGGCGTACTTCCCATAAACCAATACCAGTATTACCAGACTTTGTAGAATATCCTTTTTCATATATCTTTTCTGTATCTACACTTTTATCTTTATATGTATTTTCAACAATAACTAATTGCATATGTTTTCTTTTGTCTTTTCTAAATATAACATTAATAACTTTTTCTTCACATTCCTTACTAGCTTCTATTGCATTATTCATAAGTATACCAAGTATTCGAGTAAGTTCATAAGAATTTACATTAAGATCATTTAAATCCATAAATACTTCCAAACTTATTTTTATACCAAGTTCATCTGCCATATGATATTTGTTAGCTAAAATATTATAAATAGCAGGATTATTTACAACACTAGGGCTTAATGCAGTTAAGTTATTTACTTGTTGGCAATCTTCTACTAATTTAGCATAATATGATTTTAAACCTTCAATATCATTTCTTCCAACATAACCTCCAATTCCTTGAACGATGTTCCAAAAGTCATGTTTAAATGCTCTAATATTATCATGAAGTATTTGTAATGTTTTATTATATAATTGTGCTTCTTCTAAACTGGTAGAAGTTGTTTCTAATTTAGATACTGTAAAAATTGTATATATACTAATTAAAAAATAAGCTAATAAACTACAAATATTTATAATAACAATAAATAGTGGCAATACATTTGAATAGAAAAATGTAATATATAACTGAGTTGCAATCAAAATAATACCAAAAGTTATAGTAAGGATTAACAATAATCTATGCTTCTTATCAAGTACTTCAAGTTTAGGAATAGCTAACTTGCAATATTTAATTACTAAATAAACAATATATAAAATCAAATACATAGTTAATGTTCCAATTAACCTATGTAAAGGGATATTCATACCTAAAGTATAATCTAAATTAAATATATAAAAATAAGCTTTTGATATGATAGATTCAATAAATATTGTTAATATAAATGGAATAATTAATGCTAATAATCCTTTAAAAATATTTAATTTGAATATTAATATACCTGCAATGAAAAAGACAATAACATTTATAAATGTATTGTAGGGATTAGGTATTATAAACTTAGTAATATATCCACAACATGCTAAAGTAATAATATACAATGTTTTTGGCTTTTTTGTTGCTGATAAATTTAAGATAGTAGTAATTAAAAGCATAGATATGTAACCTTCTAAAATACTTAAAGGAATACTAAGTATTTTAATTAATTCGACATTCTCCGTTGTCAACGCCGTCCAAATTGTTTGAAAAATTTCCATTGTTTTTTAAAACCTCCATTAAATTATTTTTATATTTTGGACCAATAGTACATTTCATATTATTTGTATCACCAAAAATAATCTCATTACTATCAGATTTTATATTACTAATTCTATTAACGTTAGCAATATATGATTTGTGACATCTAACAAAATTACTAGGTAACTTTTCAGATATTTTGCTAAATGAATTATATGTTTCATAAGTTCTCGTATTTGTGTAAAAAACCAACTTCATTCCTTCCTTTTTAATAAAGTTAACATTAGCTTCATTAATAATAGTATTTTTATTATCAAGGCGTATAAATACATTTTTCTCGTTATCATAGTTTATATCATCCATTAATCTAAATATAGTTTCTGCAACTCTTTCAGTACATATTGGTTTTGGTATAAAGTCAAAGGTTTTACATTTATACGCAATCAAAATATACTCTAAATGAGCACTTGTAAAAATTATATAGATGTTTTTATTAAACTTTCTAATGGTGGTTGCCAAATCAATTCCAGAAATTTTACACTTTAAGTCGATATCTAAAAATAACACATCAACAGTGTTTAACTTTATATAAGTTAAAATATCTTCAGGGGTAGTAGAAGTGAAATTAACTTTAGCATTAATATTGTGTTGCATAAAAATAGAATCTAATATTTTAGCTAATCTATCTAAATTAGATTTATTATCGTCACATAATACAAAACTTAACATGATTTTATCCTCCGTGCTATATACATAATTTGTATATAAAAAAGAAATATTAGGAATGTAGTTTCCATAACAATTACCTAATTTTTCCAGCTAGTTTATAGGATAAACGATATTTCAGAGAAAGTCAATAGGAAAAATAAATAAAAATGAGAAAAAATGTCGAAACCTGCAAATACTTGGAATAAAGGTATAAAACAAAAATAACATATGAGTTAAAATTAAATAATAGCTACAAAAATATAGACATAATACTACATTCAAATCAAATTATGATTACTAAAAATATAAAGTAATAATATAAAAAAAGCATCATAAAATTAAACAAATAAAGAATAAATGGAGGGAACAATGAAAGAAATTATGAAAAAACTTAAAAATAAATATATAATAGCATCAGGAATGGCCTTAATAGTATTTATCTTTACATTTAGTATAATTTTATTAGATAATAATAAAGTAGTAACTACGAGTAATTCAAATATAGAGTTAAGTTCAAAGAAAATAGGATGGGGAATAAAAAGAAACGACAATCATGAACAGCCAGACTTAGGGAAGCTAAATAAACAAATAATAGATGAAGCAAAAGGAATAGCAATGGGAAATAAAGAATCAAAAAAAGTATATTTAACATTTGATGAAGGTTATGAAGCAGGAAATACAGAAAAAATATTAGAAGTATTAAAGCAAAATAATGTACCAGCTGCGTTTTTTATAACAGCACACTATGTAAATACAAGTTCAGAATTAGTACAAAAAATGATAGAAGGTGGTCATATAATAGGAAATCATACTCCTAAATCCTTAATGTCCATAAATTTAAAAGTTAAAAAATTATAGAGAGATAGCCTATTTAAAGTAAATAAAAAACAATGATTAAAATTAAAAAGAGATAATTTTAATCATTGTTTTTTGCCAAATATAGTCAATAAAAATAATTTGTGCTATACTAATAACTAGATAATAAAAAGCGGAGGAAATACAATGATTGATTTTACAAATGCAATAGAAGAATTTAATAATTATAAAGGTTCAGAAAAAAAGAAAACTTTAATATATGATAATAAAAAATATTTAGTAAAATTTCCAGATCCAGTTAGAGAAAAAAATAAAAATATATCTTATATTAATAATGCTTTTTCGGAATATATTGGAAGCAATATATTTAAAATATGCGGTTTTGCAGTTCAAAATACAATACTTGGGAAGTATAACTATAATGGAAAAGAAAAGATAGTATGTGCATGTGAGGATTTTACAGACAATGAACATATATTATATGAATTTGAAAATTTAGCATTAAGTACAAATCCAGATAAAAAAATAGAAACAGAATTAAATGATATTATGGAAGTAATAGAAGAAAGTAAAATGATTCATACAGAAGAAACAAAACAGAAATTTTGGGATATGTTTGTTATTGATAGTTTAATTGGAAATACAGACAGACACAATGGTAACTGGGGATTTCTATTGAATAAAAATACAGGAAAAGTAAAATTTTCTCCAATATATGATTGTGGTTCTGCTTTGAACCCAATGATTGAAGAAGAAGAAATTGAAAAAATAAATGAAATAGAATTAAAAAACTTAGCAATTAATAGTTATTCTTGTTTAAAAGAAAATGGGAAAAAAATTAATCATATGACATATATGAAACAAATGAATAATGAAGAATGTAATAAGGCTATTAAAAGATTGTTTTTAAATATTAATATAGATACAATAAATAGATTTATTGATGATGTGGAAGGTATGTCTACAGCAAGAAAAAATTTCTATAAAAAGATTATAGCAAAGCGATATGAAATACTAAAAGAAGTATATGAAAATGTTAAATAAACAAGAATATACTATGGTGGGGACTCTGTATTTTTTCTGTACTTTTTAGATTAAAACACAGAACTAGAAAACTTGATTTTCTATGTGTTAGGGAGATACTTTCTGTATCTCTTTCGCCTTTTATAATGAACTAAATTTTAAAAAAATATCTAGACAAAAATAATTAAATTAGATAAAATAATTATGTTTAATATAAACTTAGGAGATTAAATTATGATGATAAAAGATAAAGATTTTATAAATCAATTAAATATAATGTTTAAGAGCAAAAAATTTATGGAAAAATTGTATGCTAATGAAGAAAATAATTTATTTACGGATAATAATTATAGTTATAAAAAAATTTATGAAAAAATGGGTGAAGTCTTAGAATATTATATATTAACAAGAGATACAAATACTTCATATTCTTATGAAGTATTATCAAGTAAACTGAAAGAATTAAATTTTGATAAATATAAAGACAATGTAATAAATAATGGGTTTGTTACTTTTTCTTTTAATGGTAATAAAAAAGATTTTATTGATAAATATGGATTGGATTATACAGGTAAATTGAATGATGAAGAAAGAACAGAACTCAATGATAGAAGAAAAGATTTAAGAGAATTAGAAAATCTTTTAGGAAAAAGTGGATATTTAAAAGATGTATCAAATAGTAATAATAAAGAATTGACTTTTGTATGTTCACCAGGAGCGAAAACTTTTTATTATGCATGTAAAAATGCACCAGAAAGGCTTTATGAAGGACCACTAAAAAATTATATGGGTGAATTAGCGAGTAAAGAGATACCAATGATTGTAGGAGAAACAAAAGCTAATTATATTATGAGAGTATTAGAATCTGCAATAGATGATAAGTGCGAAATGGAAGAATTTTTTGATAAAAAACATGCAAAAGAGGTAGCAGAAAAAGTTGTAAAAGAGTATTGTACATCTTCACCTGGAATAGCAATGATAGATATTTCAAAAATAAAAAATGTGCGGTACATATTATAGAGAGTATGGAATAGATGAGATGAGTTTTTGTGAAAGGTTAGAAAAAACAATAAATGATGTAGGTATTGAGAAATTTTTCTCACAAGAAGGATTATCTATTGTGGAAAAAAATAAATTAGATAATATAATAATAAAAACTGCTGATATACCACAAGATGCTGTTAGTATTATAGAATGTATGGATGAATTTGAAATTAAACAACAATTTGCAAAAATTAAAGGGTTTAAGGATGGAGAGTATATATGTTCAGAATCATTAAGTGATAGATTAGAATATAATGATATTAATGAATTAGAACAAGAAGGAGTAAAGGGCTTATTTACAGTAATTTCTTCTGTAAGTAATATTGATGAATTGCAAGAAACTTATGATACATATAAAAATGAAATAAATACAAAGTTAAAAAAACAAGTAGAACAGTTAAAATTACAATATAGTATTGATGAAAATAGTGATATAAAACAACAACTATTGAGTAAAAAACATGAATTATTAAAAAAAGAAGAAAAAGTTTTAACAAGAGATTTTATGCATAAAAAAGGTATTGATGAAACAAAAGGTTTAAAAACTGTTCTTATGGAATTAAGACAAAATAAAGAAGCAGAAAAATGGTTACTAGAATCAGATAAAGAAATAAAAGAAGATGAATTACAATATCAAAGTAATATTCATGGTGTGTCTCATACAAGAAGAGTGAATTTTTTAGCAAATGTTATTATGAATATGGAAGGGATAGATAGAAATTATATTAAAAAAAGTTCTATAAGAGAAATTGTTGAACATTTTGTAATAAATCATGATATTGGAAGAATAAACGATATTGAAGATAAACAACATGGACAAAGAAGTGTTGAGCTATTAACAACGAATCCTGAAAGATTAAAAAATCTTGATGAAGAAGATAAAGAAATTGTTAAGTTTACAATAAAACAACATTCATTAAGTGCAAAGGAAAACGAAAAAGATATACAGCATATGTTTGTTGGGAAGAAGTATACTGATGATAAAGAAACAAATGATCAGATATGTATGTTAAAAAAGCAATATATAAAACGAATATTAGATATATGTAAGGATGCTGATAAATTAGATAGAGTTAGATTAGATCCATTAGGTATAAAGCCAAGAGAAGGGTTAGATGTTAGTAGGCTTTCATTAGATGGTAGTAAACAACTTGAAGGAGTTGCTTATGAGTCATTAGATAAAATATTAGAAATATTAGATATAGAACATGAAATAGCAGATATTGATAAGCAAATAGATAATACTAAATATATAGATTTTTATAAAAAAGAGATTTCTCAATTTTCTTCTTTTGAACAGGAAATAAATAAAGAAAAGGAAAAAAGAAATGACCAAAAGAAGGAAATGTTAAGTAGGCTTATAGCAGATAGAAGATTAAGTAAAATTACAGATTATGGAGAAAACTATAAAAGTATTTCTATAAATAAAAGTAATGAAAGGAAAATAGATAGATGATAGATATAGTAAAAACTAATACTGAAGTTTTCGAAATATTAAATATTTTAGGAAAGGAATATATAAATAAAATACCAGTAAAATTATATAATTATATTGCTTATAATAGAAATAAAAATAGTATATTGGAATATGATATTAATGAAAATATTTTAGAACAAGGTATTAGTGATGATTCAAGGAATTTTATTGCATATTTAAATGTAAAATATTGGTGTAATGATGAAGAAAAAAGAAAATTATTAGAACAATATAAAAGAAATGATATAGAATATGAAAAAAAATTAAAAGAAAGGTATAATGTTGATGTATTTGCTAACAGAAGAAAATTAAATACAAGAGAAGATATACATCCTGTTAAACAAGAAGAAAATAAAATAAAAATGATATTTATACAAATAAAAGAATTTATTTGTAATAAAATAAAAAAGTTTAGAATATAATGATATTTTAAAATAATAATTAAAACACAGAGTAATTCAAATACGTTAAAGAATAACAATCAAATGCAAACTATAAATATAAGCAAAGAATATATGAGTTGGGGGCTGTAAAAAAAGTCTCAACGAAAAATGAGTGAATATTTTCACTTATTTTTCGTTGAGACTTTTTTTTACAGACCCTTTTTATAGTATAGGAAAAATCGATTTTTCCTATATTATAAAATTCATTACACATAAAATTGCAAGCAATTTTAGTGCAATGAACAAAGGTGCAGACTTTAAAATGTTTAAATAAGATAAAATGTTAAAGAAGTTTGCTTTTGTTCTACTAAAAAAATAAATTTATAAAATTTGTCCCATTTTCATATTTTAGATTCGTTTTTAATATTAGAGTAATAACTTTAAATTTTTATTCATAAAATGAAACAAAACCTAAAAGGAGGCAATCTATTATGAAGAACGAACAAAATGCAAATATTCAAATAGAATATGGAAAAGCTGAGTTAAAGCTAATTTTATTAGAATTATTAAAAGAGCAATATATAAATTATATAACTATAAATGAAAAATAAATGCTTATTTAGTGCTTACAAATTATAATGAACACGTTATAATTGAATTGCTTTAAATAGGCTATTTACTCTCAAAAAAGGAGAGTGATTAAGATAAATAGAGTAAATAGTTATAGAAACATAAGAGTTGCAAAGTACATAAGGTTATCAAGGGAAGATGGAGATGATAGAGAAAGTGAAAGTGTTGAAAATCAAAGAGATATTATTGATAATTACATATTAGGACACGAAGAATTAATTGAAGCAGGAGAATATGTTGATGATGGCTATACGGGTACGAATTTTAATAGACCTGGATTTCAAAAAATGCTAAAAGACATAGAAGAAGAAAAAATAGACTGCATCATAACAAAGGATTTATCAAGATTTGGAAGAGACCATATAGATACAGGTTACTACTTAGAAAGGTATTTGCCAGCTAATAATATTAGATACATAGCAATTCGGAGATAATGTAGATACCTTAAAAACAGATGGATTACAATTTCTAACATTTAAGTTAAGTTTTAATGACTATTATGCACAAGATATATCAAACAAAATAAAAAGTGTAAAACAAAGAAAAATAGAAAAAGGAGAATATCAAGCAGGAATACCACCTTATGGTTACAAAAAAGATACTAAGCAGAAAAATCACTTAGTGCCAGATGAGTATAGCTCACAAATAATAAAAGAAATATTTGATATGTATGTGAATAAAGGAATGTCAACAATTAAAATAGCAGATGAGTTAAATAGAAGAGAAATAGAGCCACCAGCAATCTATCTAAAAATACCTACATATATGAAAAAACAAAGTGTAAACCCTAATGGAAAATATTTATGGTTAAGAGCGCAAATAGGAAAGATTTTAAGAAATGAAGTTTATCTTCGGAAGTGTTGTTGGAAGAAAGTTCCAAAAAGTAAGCCATAAAATAGCAAAAGTAAGATGTACAAAAAAAGAAGAGCATATAGTTTTAGAAAATATGCATGAACCAATAATTGATATAGAAACTTGGAATAAAGCACAAGAAAAATTAAATGGTTATACAAAAGTGAGAAATAGAAAATATGACCATGAGTTAAAAGGGGTAGTCTATTGTGGAGAATGTGGGAATAAGGCAACTTTAAGATGTAAGGAAGAAAAAAGAAAAAATGGAACTACTTGGAGAGCAACTTATTTTATTTGTTCTAAAAGAAATAATTATAGTGGATTATGTGATTGTAAACAAATATCAGCAAATTTAATTGAAGAAGCAGTACAACAAACAATAAAAGCAGAAATAGAAAAAATAAATTTTTCAGAAAAAGAAATTAAGCAAATTTATCAAGAAGCGGAAATTCAAGCACAAACAAAAAGTAATTTACTAAGTACAAAATTACAAGAACTAAAAAACACACTTCAAAATATAGAAAATACGATTGAAGAAATATATCAAGACAAAATAAATAAAATTATACAAATTGAAGATTTTAAAACTATTTATGAAAAAAAGCAAAAAGAGCGAAATAAAATTTTAAATGAAATAAATAAGATAGAAAAAGAATTAGAAGAAAGTGATCAGAAATCTCCCAAGATAGATTTTAAAGAAATAAAACAAATATCAAATGAGTTCTTAAAAATGAAAAAGTGTAATAAAATGATATTAGAAAAGTTAATTGAAAGAATAGAATTTGATAAAGAA
Organism: uncultured Clostridiaceae bacterium; assembly: GCA_948444845.1. GTDB lineage: Bacteria > Bacillota > Clostridia > TANB77 > CAG-508 > UMGS1663. Next base: position 10,799 of record CAOJVB010000054.1, read on the forward strand.
AAAAACATAAAGATTAAATTAACTTTTAAAATTTAGTTACATTGATAAACGAGAAATTAAATAGTATTAAAAAATAATTATTTTTTTAACATTAAGTACTTAGGAAACCATTTTTAAGATATAGTGATGACCTCAAAAATAAAATTGATAAAAGC
>CAOJVB010000055.1 GCA_948444845.1 uncultured Clostridiaceae bacterium
ACATCTTCTCCTACATATCCTGCTTCTGTTAATGTTGTTGCATCTGCTATTGCAAATGGAACTTTTAAAATTCTAGCAAGTGTTTGTGCAAGCATTGTTTTCCCACACCCTGTAGGTCCTAATAGTAGCACATTACTTTTTTGTATTTCTACATCATCTTCATTTTGTTGTGGGTGATTTATTCTTTTATAATGATTATATACTGCTACTGCCAAGGTTTTTTTTGCGTCATCTTGGCCTATTACATAGTTATCTAGTATTTCTTTTATTTCTGCTGGACTAGGTAATTTTTGTTTTTCATCATTTAATGTGTATGTTATTTCTGTATCATCATATACTTCTCCTTCTATTATATTGTTGCATACTTTTATACATTCATTACATATGAATACCCCTGGTCCTGCTACTATTTTTTCTACTCCACTTTGTGATTTCCCACAAAATGAGCATCTTACATTTTTATCGTTTTTTGCCATTAAAATTTTCTCCCTTATAATTTCATTGTCTTGTAGGGGCGTGCTATTAACACGTCCTTTCTTCGAAGAAATCATCTGTATTTATATATATTATTTAAGCAATTGCGTTGGAGAATTGGACGGCAGATAGCCGCCCCCTACAATTTATTTTAATTTTCTAGTTTTATTTTTTATTGTCTTTTTTCTAATATTCCATCTATTAAGCCATACTTTAATGCTTCCTCTGCTGTCATGTAGTTGTCTCTTTCTGTATCTTTTTCTATTACATCTAGTGGTTGACCTGTTCTATCACTTAATAGTTTGTTTAATTTTTCTCTTGTTTTTACCATATGGTCTGCATGTATTTTTATTTCTGTTGTTTGACCTGATATTCCGTTTCCTCCTATTAATGGTTGGTGTATTAGTATTTCTGAGTTTGGTGTTGCAAATCTTCTTCCTTTTTCTCCTGATGTTAGTAGCACTGCTCCCATACTTGCTGCCATTCCTACACAATATGTTGCTACTGGACATTTTATATAGTTCATTGTATCTACTATTGCCATACCATCTGTAATAGATCCCCCTGGACTATTTATATATAAGAATATTTCCTTATCTGGATCTTCTGATTCTAAGAATAGTAATTGTGCAATTACTAAACCTGCTGATGTTGGATTTACATCTTCTCCTAAAAATATAATTCTATCTTTTAATAATCTTGAGAAAATATCGTATGATCTTTCTCCTTTTGCTGTTTGTTCAATAACGTATGGTACTAAACTGTTTTGTAACATTTTCTTTTCCTCCTTATCTTTATCTTGGGCACGGTGCCCCGTGCCCCTACGAAAATTTTTATTTTGCATTTTGTCTCTTATTTAATCTTATTGTAGGGGCACGAGGCATCGTGCCCTTTATTAAATGCAGAAAAAGCTAGTGGCAAACCTATTTTCTATACAAACATTTTACCCCTAACTTTCCCCCTTTTTTTATTTAATTTTTGCATTATCTACTATGAATTTTATGGCATTTTCTGATTTTATTGTTTCTGTTATGTATGTTACTAATCCTTCATTTTTCTTTAAGTCTTCTACTTTATTTCCATATGCGTTTGCCATTTCTTCTAGTTTTGCATTTATTTCTTCTTCTGCTGCTTCTATTTTTTCAGCCTTTATTATCGCTTCTAATACTAATCTTACTTTTACTTGTCTTGTTGCTTGTTCTTCTAGTTCTTTTCTCATATCTGCTTCTGTCTTATTCATCATTTGAAGATATTGCGCTAGGTTTAAGCCTTGGTACATTAATCTTTGTTCTATTTCTTTTATCATGTTGTCTGTTTCTGTTTCTACCATTCCTGATGGTATTTCTACTTTTACATCATCACAAACTGTTTTTATTGCTTCTTCTTCTGTTTCATATTTTGCTTTTGATGTATTTTCTTCTTCTAATTTTTCTTTAATACTTGCTTTTAGCTCATCTAAAGTATCGAATTCACTTACATCTTTTGCAAATTCGTCATCTAATTTAGGCATTTCTTTTTTCTTTATTTCATGTAGTTTTACTTTAAATGTAGCTTCTTTTCCTGCTAGTTCTTTAGAGAAGTATTCTTCTGGGAATGTTACGTTTATGTCTTTTTCTTCTCCTATGTTCATTCCTATTATTTGGTCTTCAAAACCTGGTATGAATGTATTACTTCCTATTACTAGTTCATGTCCCTCTGCTTTTCCACCTTCAAAAGGAACATTATCTACAAATCCTTCGAAGTCAATTACTGTAGTATCTTCGCTTTCTACACTTCTATCTTCTACATTTACAAGTCTTGCATTGTGTTCTTGCATATGTCCTAATTCGTGATTGATGTTTTCATCTTCTACAGTATACTCTATTTTTTTAAGTTCTATACCTTTATATTTTCCAAGTTCTACTTCTGGTTTTGTTTGAACTGTTGCTGTAAATATTAGGTCTTTTCCTTTTTCCATTTGTGTTATATCTATGTCAGGTCTGCTTACTGCTATAATTTCTGCATCTTTTAATTCTTTTTCGTATATTTCTGGCACTACTTCGTTAAAAGCATCTTCATAGAATATTTCTGCACCATATTGTTTTTCTACTATTCTATATGGAGCTTTCCCTTTTCTGAATCCTGGTATATTAAAATATTTTGCACTTTTTGCATATACTTTTTGTATTGCTTCTTCAAATTTTTCAGCTTCTACTTCAAAGCTTAATTTTACTTCATTTGCATTTTCTGTTTTTTCTACTTTTATACTCATTTTTAAAATCTTCCTTTCACGTTTTTTAATAAGCTTGTTTATTATATCATATTTTTTACAAATTTCAAGTACTAAACATAAAAAACAAGAATAATATTTTCTAAGCTCATTCTTTGCTAAGAAAATCTAATTCTTCCATAACCATCTTCTAAGGAAACTCACCACTATCGTGGATGACTTTCCTAAGAATATAAAAAAGAGCAAGAATTTTCTTGCTCTCTTTATGTTATTCATTTTTTGGTTCATAATTATTGTAAAATGTATAATAGTTTTTATATACTACTTCTCCACCAATTTGCTCTTTCTTATCATTTGCAACAATTACTACAATTTTCCCCTGTTCTACCTCTTTTGCTAGATATCTAACTTTTGTTTTTTCTGTTTTTTCTATCCACTCTTTTGCAATAGGTTCATCTTCACTTGGTGCTGCAATAACTTCTACATATTTATCTTTTTCAAAATGGAATTTCTTTCGCACCTTTTCTTCTATTTCTTTTTTTAATACATAGTATTCTTTGAAATATAAAGCGTTAATATCACGTAAAGTTAACTTTTCTTCTTCTCCATTAAACTGGATAAAAATTTTTATTAAGTCAGTTTTAATGAACTTTGCATAAAATTTTGCTCTTCTTGGTAAATAATCTATAATTAATCCTTTATATTCATTAGAATCAATTGGTATTACCTCAAGATAATCTTCTTTCATTAGATACTCATTAGCATATCTTTTACTAACTTTTAGGTACTCATCTTGTATTGCTATTGGATATAGAAAATATTTAGATAGCAATGTTACCATTACTAACATAAATACTAATGCAATAATTATTACGATAATTTTGCTTAACGGCTGCATTATCATACTTATTCCCATTGCAATAATACAAAATGCATATAAAAACAATGATAATTTCTTAGTTCTACTTTTTGCCTTTTTTTCAACTTCTAGTTTTTCATTCCGTTCTCTTTTCATCTTGTATATCTCCTTTCAATTTGTTTTAATTATTAAATTAAAAACATTAATAAAGTTTCATAATTTGTATTTTAACATAATATTTTTCTATTTACAAGCATTACTTTAAATTTACTACTTTATCAAGTATTTCTATATTAATTTTATTACATAATTCTATATTTCTTTCTATTTTGTACATGTCTATTTTCTTACTTATATATGTTGTTGTTTGGTATTTGACTTCATTTATTTTCTTTTTAAGAATTCCTATAATTGGATACTGTTTTACTGTTAATTTTCTAATATCTTCTTTTAATAAAGTATTTGGAATATAATATGTTTTTGAATCTCTTATTAGACCTACACACATATGCACACTTCCTACTAATATATCTGTTATTAGTTCTTTTTTAGAATTATCATACATTCCTATCATTTTACATTTTTTATCTATATTAACTAAATTAGATATAATATCTAATTTTAACTTTGTTGTTCCATCTTCTTTTATAACAATATCTTTATAACTTAATTTATTATTTAAGCAAGCATTATAAAATTGATTTGCTTTATTATATTTTCCACTACTTTCTAGACTTCTCACTCCTGTTAAATGCATGAAGTTTCTTGCTAGAAATAATACTTCTATGTATTCTACTTTGCTATTTTTGTTATATATAATTAATAAATTTGTATTTTGTAAATTTTCTTTATATACTTTTGCGCTTTCATTTAATTTTTTGACTATCTCTTTTTGATTCAATTGTTTGTTCCTTTCTAAAATCTATTGAATAAAATATTTTGATATTTAGTAGATATATTTATAATCTTCCATTAAAATTATTAGGCACGGTGCCCCGTGCTCCCTACAAGTTTAAATTTAAATATGATTTGTATAATAAAAAAATAGAGCCTATAATCTTAAATTATAAGCCCCTTATTTAATTACTGATTTTAATGTTGTCCGCCAACAGTAAGCACATTCATCTTACAAGTTTTTCGGATTTTAATGTTGTCCGCCAACGGTAAGCACATTCGTCTTACAAGTTTTTCGGATTATTTTTAAGATGTCAGTACATCTTGGATAGAATAAGTTTCTATCTCTTTTTAGTATATTCATTATAGCGTTTTTTATTCCCATTGTCAAGCATTTAAAAAAATTATGTAAAGTTTTTTAATCATTCTTATTTTTATACATTCTAAACATATCTTTCAAATTTATTTTGCTTCCGTAATTTAATATTGCTGAAGAATATATTTTTATAGATATTTTTGCTACTAGTAGTATTGTTATTACTAGTATTGCTAAAGATATTAGTAATTCACTTGTTCCACCTAATCCCATCATTACTCTAAATGGCATACAGAATGGTGATGATATTGGTATTAGTGCTGCTATTTTGTTTAGGTTACTTGCTGGGTTCATCATTGTGAAATATGATAGGTAGAAACCTATTACCGCAAGTATTGCTACTGGTCCATTTGCTGATTGTACGTCTTCTGGTTTTGCTACTGTTGAACCTGTTAGTGCATATAGTAATGCAAATAGTGAGTATCCTAGTATGTAATATACTATTGTTACTATTGCTACTGTTGGTGTTAGGTTTATAGAGCTTAATATCATATCTATTAGTTCACTATCTAAAAATAATTTTGCACTAATTAATGCAACTACAACTGTTATTATTGTTTGAAGAACTCCTGCTAAACCTATACCTATTGTTTTTCCTAGCACTATTGTTTTTGGTGATGTTGATGTTACTAATGTTTCTATTATTTTTGATGTTTTTTCTGTTGTTATTGAGCTTGATACTTGATATGCAAAGAAGTATATTGCATAGAATAGTACTATTGAAAGTAACATCATTGGTAATATATTATTTCCTGTTTTACTTTCTTCTACTTGTACTAGCTCACTGCTAAATGGTATATTTATCATTGATAATTGTTCATTTGTTACTCCTAATTTTGATATTTGTAAATTTTGATATGTAGATTGTAATATCATAATTAGTTCTTGTGGTAAATATGTAGCTAATGATTCTGATTCTATTACATATTGAATGTTTATCATCCCTTCTTTGGTTTCAATATATAATGCTTCTTCTACATCCCCATTTTTTATTTTCTCTTTTAATTCTTCTATACTTATTTGTTCTTTTGAAACTTCTATTTGATAGCCTAAATCTGCACCTTCTAATGCCTCTAAGCTTCCTTCATATATATTTTCATTATCTACTATTGTAATTTTATCTTTTCCAAAGTTTTCGTCTCCACTTGATATGTTTTTTATAATTCCTGGTACGTTAAAACCTAGTACTATAATAAGTAGAATAATTATGTTTGATATTATAAATGATTTTCTTTTTACTAAATCTTTAAATGTAAAACTTGCTACTAAAAATAAATCTTTCATTATTGCTCACCTACCTTTTCTATGAATATGTCATGTAGACTTGGTTTTCTTATTTCGAATTTTTCTACTTGTACATTATTTTTAGCAAGTTCATTAAATAGTTTATAACCTTGCTCTTCTTCTTTTATATCTATTTCATATTCATTATCTTTTTCTAAGTATATATTTAAGTTTAGTTCATTTACATATTCTTTTATATCTTGTTTTGTAGATATGTATATTTTATTTGCTTTGTAGCTATCTTTTATTTGTTTCAAGTTTCCTTGAAGTACTGTTTTTCCTTTATTTAGTATTAATATATCTGTGCAGAATTCTTCTACTACACTCATTTGATGTGCTGACATTATTATGTATTTTCCTTTTTTTATTAACTCTAATATTACATTTCTAATTATTTCAGTATTTACTGGGTCTAAACCTGAAAATGGTTCATCTAATACTATAAGTTCTGGGTCATGTACTACTGCTGTTATAAATTGTATTTTTTGTTGATTTCCCTTTGATAGTTTCTCTGCTGTCATATTCATGTATTCTTCTACTTCTAATCTTTTCATCCAATATTTTATTGCTTCATCTGCTTTTTCTTCTTTCATTCCTTTTAGTTTTGCAAAGTACATAAGCTGAGTATATACATTTACTTTTGGATACACTCCTCTTTCTTCTGGTAGATAACCAAAGTTTACGTGTTTTCTTTCAACTTCTTTACCATTCCATGTAATTTCGCCTTCATCCTTTTTTAATATTCCTAAAAGCATACGTATTGTAGTTGTTTTACCTGCGCCATTTGTTCCTAATAACCCATATACTCCTGGTTTACTTATTTCTAAGCTAATGTTATCAACTACTTTTTTATCGCCATAGCTTTTGCTTACATTTTTTATTGTTAATCCCATCTTTCATTTTCTTCCTTTCTCTTAAATTTATTTTATTATAGCAATATGGAATGTATTTATCAATAAAATTTTGTAACTTTTATGTTTATTTTATTATAATATATTTCATTTTATCAGCTTGAAAATAATATTTTAATTGTAGGGGCTTAATCGGTTAGGAATACCTATTAGGAATACCGAATTACGCCCTTTACAGAATTCTAATCTTTCTATAATTTTAATTGTGCATATTTAGGGCGTAATTTGGTAAATTCTTACGGGCATTTCTTACCGATTAAGCAAATTATCATTCCAAAATTAGATTCTTCATGAATACGAAACTGGCACAGTGATGTCATTTCTAATAGGTATTCCCACAAACGGTGCCCCTACATTTGAAATCAATTTTTTATATAAAAAATAGGCGTCAACATTTTTGGTTAACCCCTATCTTGTCTTTTAAAACTCTGCACTTTTGGTAGCAGTATACCTCTTTTATTTCACCACTTGTTTCATACATCCAAGTACTAACCCTACCCAAGTATTAGAATTTGGGCAGAAACGTTTTTGTACTCCTGATAGTGTTTTGCCTGAGTAACAAGAACCACCAGGTGTTAGGTATCTATTGTGTAATAACTTAGCTGCTGCTTCTAGTCCCTCTGCTTCTGATGAATATTTTATTAATTTTCCTTTTGACATCATACTTATATAGTTGTTTGCATTTCTATGACTTGAAGCTATGTTCCAACCTGATTCTGCTGCTATAAGTCCACAGAAAAATATTTCGTTTATTTCGTATTTTTCACATAAATCATAAATTGCATTACTGTTTCTTTTGAAGAAACCTGATGTATCTACTTTTAAGTTTGACATTAATTTATTAAAGTCTTCCTTAGATACTCCACATCTTACACTCAAGTCCATATTTGTTGATATTGTAATTTCTTCTATTTTTTTATATTTCCTTACTGCTTGTGGTATATTGTTTTCTTTTTGTGTTCTATTTACTTCTGACCTCGATGTTACTTTTTGTGTTCTAGTTAGCTCTGAATTTGATACTAATTCTTCTTTTTTATTTTCTTGTATATTTGATTCTACTTTTGCTGTTCTATTTACTTCTGACCTTGATGTTACTTTTACTGTTCTTTCGTAGCTTTGAGCTATTTTTATGTTTTCCTTTATTTCTTCTTGTATATTAAATTTAGCAATTTGTATTTGAGTTCCTTTCATATTAAATAATTGTACACTTGTGCCTAAAATTACTAGTATTGTTAATACTGCTATTACCTGATTAATTTTCAGGGCACTATTACTATTATTTTCCATTTTTCAACATCCTTCCTGACGCTTGTTTTTCACGCGCCACTAATTCATTATAGCATATTATACTAAAAAAGTCAAATTTTGACAGTTTTTAGTTTTGTATTTTACATAACGTGCTAATTAATTTAATTCATTTTGTTAATATCTCTTCTATACTTTAAATTTATATTATATGATATGCTTTTAAAATAAAATTGCTTTTGTCCAATAGGTCGCCGATGGTATCTCCCCTACAACATGGAATATATTTCTCGAACCTGACTTTTCATATACTAAAATAAAAAACTCATCACTATTGCAAATGGCTTTCCTAATAAGCTAAAAATAATGGGCTGTAAAAAGTGTGTCAATTTTTTGGGTTCAGTACATTTCCCCCGCCATTTTGACACACTTTTTTTTACAGCCTATTATTTCCTTTTATATTTCTATTCTATTACTAAACTTATTTTCTACTAATATTTTTAGTTTACTATTTTTCTCTAATTCTAGTTTTGGATCTTCCTCTTCTATTTTTATTGCTAAACTTTGTACCATTTTTAACACTTTCATATCTTCAAACAAATTTGCTATTTTAAATTCTGGTATTCCATGTTGCTTGGTTCCAAAAAATTCTCCGCTTCCTCTTAATTCCAAGTCTTTTTCTGCTATTACAAAACCATCATTTGTATCTACCATTGTTTTCATTCTTTTTCTTATTACTTCTGAAGAACCTTGATATTTTAGTATACAATATGATTTATATTCTCCACGTCCTACTCTTCCCCTTAATTGATGAAGCTGAGCTAGTCCAAATCTTTCTGCATTTTCTATTACCATTATGCTTGCATTCGGAACATTTACTCCTACTTCTATTACTGTTGTTGATATTAGTATATCTATTTTTCCCTCTTTGAAGTTTTGCATTATTTCGTCTTTTTCTTTTGTTTTCATTTTTCCATGTAAATATTCTACTTTATATTCTGAAAATACTTGCGTTTTATATTTTTCGGCAAGTTCTAATACAGATTTTGCGTTTATTTCTTCATTTTCTTCTACTAATGGGCATACTATGTAAGCTTGTCTTCCTTCTTCTATTTGTTTTTTTATAAAGTTGTATACCCTTTGTTCCATACTTTTAGTTACTGCGAAGGTATCTATTTTCTTTCTGTTTGGTGGTAGTTCATCTATTATTGATATATCTAAGTCTCCATATAAAATTAGTGCTAATGTTCTTGGTATTGGTGTTGCTGTCATTACTAGTACATCTGCATTTTCTCCTTTTGAGGCAATGATACTTCTTTGCCTTACTCCGAACCTGTGTTGTTCATCTGTTACTACCAATCCTAATTTTTTGAAAACTACATTTTCTTCTAACAAAGCATGTGTTCCTATTAAAATATCTATTTCTCCATTTTCTAGTTTTTTTAATATTTCTTCTTTTTTCTTTTTAGTACTACTACCTATTAATAATTCACATTTTATTCCATATTTTGAAAGTACTGATTCAAAACTTTCTAGGTGTTGGCTTGCAAGTATTGCTGTTGGTGCCATTATTGCTACTTGGTATCCACATTTTACTGCTTTATAGGCTGATACCATTGCTACTACAGTTTTTCCGTGAACCTACGTCTCCTTGCAAAAGCCTATTCATTGGTTTTTCGCTTTCCATATCATTATCTATTTCTTCTAATACTTTAAGCTGGGCTTTTGTTAGTTTGAATGGTAAGTCATTTATAATAGTAGACATTTTTATTTCTTTACTATATGCAATTCCCTTTTCTTCTTTTGTGTATTTATTTTTTAAACTAATTAATGCCATTTGCATAGATAGTAATTCTTCAAAAACTAGTCTTTTTCTTGCTTTTTCAAATTCTTCGAAATTTTGTGGGAAGTGTACTTGGTTAGTTGCTGTATTAATATCATCTAATTTATACTCTTCAAGCAAATATTCTGGCAGTGTTTCTTCTAAACCGCCTTCATTTTCTATGGCTTTTAATCCATTTTCTATTACTGCTCTTATTGTGTTTTGTGAAAGTTTATATGTTAGTGGATATATTGGTATTATTTTACCTGTGTTTTTGTTTGTTTCTTCATCATCAAAAACAGGTGAGTTCATTTCTATTTTTCCAAATTTATTAGATACCTTTCCATAAAATTTATATTTCTCGCCTAATATGAATTTATTTTTTAAATAACTTTGATTAAACCATGTAATTAAGCAAGTTCCTGTATCGTCTCTTACAATTAGTTTATAAATTGTCATGTTCTTTCTTATTCTTTGTTCACTCATTCTTGATACAACAAGGCCTTCTATCAAACATTCTTCACCATCTAAAACCTCAGCTATCTTTTTTGGCTTTCCTCTGTCTTCATAATCTCTTGGGTAATATGTAATTAAATCTTCTAATGTGTTTATACCTAACTTGTTTAAAAGCTCAGCTCTATTAGGTCCTACACCTTTTATATATTGAACTTCTCTTTGTAAATTTTGCATATTCGCTCCTTTATTTTTATAATTGCATTTTAACATATATAGAGTTATTTTTCAAGGCGCACGGTAGGGACGTTGCGTTACGGTACCCCAAAGGCCCCGGCAAGAGCCACCCCCCCGGGCGCCAAAAAAAAAAAACAGCCGGGAAATAGAGGGGGTGTTTATT
>CAOJVB010000056.1 GCA_948444845.1 uncultured Clostridiaceae bacterium
CATATGCTATCTCACATTTATTTGTTTCTAAAAATCCTAAATCTATTCCTCCAACGCCTGCAAAAAGGCTACAAATTTTATACATAATCTATTTTCTCCTTATTTTTTTGCGGCACGCCGCGATTTTATTAGTTATAATAACAGAGTAATTAACACTCTGCCTTTCATACTTTTTCAACTATCATTCCTCGTCTGATATTAAATATTACTGTTGGTTCTAATTTTCTTGCTTCAATTATTGATTGTATTATACTTAAATGTGGTCTTTTACCTACTTTTTGATAATCTCCTACTGTTGCTGTTCTTGATACTGGTATTTTCTTTAATTCTTCTGAATTTACACCAGTATCATATACAAACAGCATATTTAAATCTAAGTCAAATCTTAAAAAGACTAAATCATCAAAATCACATTTTGGTCCAAAACTACTTAAATCGTATTCATAATTACTTGTAGCTTTAAATTCTATTTTTTTACCCTCAGGAGATTTAGCATCTCCTCCTGAACTTTTATTCCAAAGAAGATTTAAACAATAGCAACCCATAGGTTCACTTATTGCATCTGGCATATTAATTCCTCTTGATACTAGACTCTTTACATATGTATTTAAGTCTTTCCACTTAAAATATGCATCGCATGTTTCTTGAATTCTTGGCTCGTCTATTTTTATTAGATATTCGTCATTCATTTATTCACCTTCAGAGTGTTATTACTCTGAAAGTATTATATACTAAATTATAAAATATTTCTACTAATTTTCTTAATTTGTTGCAACTTTTTTATTTCTAATTTTGGGCACATTCCATTATTAGTTTTACACCATCTTTAAATCCGTATTTCATAAAATTTTTGATTTTCATATGCACTTACAATATTCATACCATCTATGTAACTTTCTAAACTGTTCTTGATTCTATCTTTTGTTACATTATCATTAGTGGCATCATCTAAAAATTCTAATACCTTTTCGTATTTGTCATTATCTTTTATCAATTCTTTAATTCTCTTTTTATCCTCCTTTGTCATAACACAAATATTTTCCTCTCTACTCGAAAATAATACATTTAAAATTGTATTATTTTCATTGTTACAATTATCCATAACTAATCCCTCCATCTAAAATTTTATTATTGATATTGTAACGTGCTCTTTTTAGATTGTCAGCCCCTTTTTTTAATTTATTTTAGTTTTTCTATTATTTCTTTCTAATTTTTTTATTTCAATACCAACCATAATATGTTGCATATCCATTTAATTCATCATTTTTATCCTTACTAGATACCCCATGTTCTCTTTTTCCTAATAATTCATCACTTGCATCTATTATTGGATCAAACCAGTCAGCTTTCTTATTTGCCCACTCTATCCATTGCTTTGTATCTTCTAAATACACTTGTCCATAGTCATAATATGGTTCAAAAACTATTGATAAATTATTTTGTAATGTTAATTTTAGTTGTTTAATAAATAGTTCTTGACCATATGGATCTTCTATGCCATATGAACCTGTAAAATCTAAATCATCATATTCTTTTGTAGTTAGAATATTAAAGTCAATAATATTATTTCCTATGCATTCACTAAAATATTTATTTAGTTCTATCTGACATTTTGAATAATCAATATTATTGGGCAAAGAATTATATCCAAGTTTTAAGCTACTTGCCTCTGAAAAATCAATTTCTAATTGGCTATTGTCTTCAAATATGATAATTAATGGTCTATCAATTTCTACTACACAATCTTGTTGTTCTCTTTCTTGTATTCCAAATTCAAAATTATATATAAAACTTGGTGTGTTTATTTCTGTTATTTGTTTATTAAAAATATTCAACTCTTTAATTTTTTTATTTAATTCTTCTGGTTTTTGAATTATATTTACATCCCATTTATACCAATCAAATTCTATCATAAAATTCATCTCCAATATATTAAAATAAAGTAAATTTTTTCATAAATATTATAACATATAAAATTGATTTATGGCATTTTATATGTTATATAAATTATGCTAGTGCAACGAAGCATAATTTGAAAGAGCAAATTTCATTTACTCCGAACAATACCTTTCACTTTTTTTATACGGTTAGTTCGCTAGCATGGTCCCTTGGACCACAAATCGCTGTTTAGGAGAAAATCTCCTAAAACCTTTTTTGGCTCTCCGAGGAACATATTTTATCATAAGTATTTGTAAATTAATATAAAAAAAGTCGCTATATTTTAAAAAATAACAACAACTTTCTTATATTTTTTATTAAATTATTACATTCCCATTCTACTTAAAGAATGATAAAATTCATCAATTGCTTTTAATTTTGGTTTTACTATTAACTTAATTTTTGCCTTGTTTGCAATATCTTTTAATAACATTTTTGTTTCTTCATCTCTTACATATATGCTCTTTGGTCTTCCCATTTTATAAAAATTATCTACTAATAATTCCAAAGATTCTATTATATAATCACTTTCATTTTTATAATCGTTCTTGTCTATTAAATTATGAGATATTACAAATCCAGACTTTCTTTCAGCAATAAATCTTGCTCTAGGATAATAATATCTTCCATCGTGTTCTTTATTATCTCTTATTCTTATAGGAACATAATTTAAAAATTCATATTCAATTTCCATTTCTGTTTGTGGTAATTTCATTATATCTTTTTCAAATTTATCCTCAGCTTTTATTGTGTTATAATGTTTTTCTGGTAGCATTAATGGAGCAGGATAATTTAAAAATAATTTCTTTTCTTTATCATAATGTCTGGCTAAGATTTCTCCATTTTCAAAATCAGCTTTTATGCCTTGCTCTATAATTGCTCTAAACATCATATAAAAATTTTTTAATGCTTCTATCATTATTTTTACTTGATTTATATTAATTGGACTTGGTTCATATCCTTTCTCAAAACTTTCAAATGATATCCATGTTCCTCTAAAACTTAATCCTAATTCTTTAATTATTTCTCTATTTTTAGGTAATGTTTCTTGCCTTCCTATAAAGTTACACATAAGACATTCTTGGTAATTTAATAACATATATTCTGGAATTTGATTTTTTGTTAATTCAAAAAATCCGTGAATTTGTTCTCCTTTATATATTGCTATTGTTCTATGCATTCCACCATGTCCCATTACACTACAATAAAAAATTTCATTCAATGGCTGACATAGATATACTAATAAATCCATATCCCACAAATATTTCCACGGTTCTAACTTTTGTATTTTTTCTGCTATTTCATATAATTCTAGCCATAATTCTTTATCTTTTAACTTCATATATTGCTCCTATCCTTCATATTCTAAATTATTTTCTTTGCACCATTCTATAGCTATTTCTTTTAGTTTCTCGTCATAAAATTTATAATATTCATTTTCTAATCCTATTTCTATTAATTTATCTTTAAATTTTCGATACATTCCCTTTTTCCACATACAATTTTCTAATTGAATTCTTTTGTTATTATTAGAAACAGTTTCAATAAATTTTTCCATAATATCACTATCTTTTATTTCAAAATTATTAGGCAATGCAATATAATTATCTACATCATTATATAATAAATCATATACCTCTTTTAGATGTTCTCTTTGCCACTCTGGATAATCTTGGATATTATTCTCAAAATCATCATCTTCAACTATTCTAAAGTCATCATCTTGAACATTTAGTATTTCGCCTGTTACTTTATTATAATATACTATGGTATCAATAAATCTCATTTGTAGTTCATCTACAATTTTTTGTATATTTATTTTTTCCATTTACAACTCCCTATTTTTTTATTTGATTTAAGAATACCATACTTTTATAAATATTACAATATATAGCAATTTCTAATCAAAAAAGGAGTTAACTATTAACAAAAAGAGAAAGCAATTTACTTTCTCCTGATTTAATAGTTTATACCATTATTGATTTTTTGGTAGTTTCACTGTGTGTTGTTAAAATTACCCATGCACCTCCTTGGTGTCCCCCTTCTCCTGTTGGATTATATAGCGTTATTAATACTGCTACTGTTGGGTTTGATATTGGTGCTACTCCTATAAATGATGTTACATATTTTCCTGTGTTTACTCCATCTTCTGATGTTCCTGTTTTTCCTCCTATTCTATAGCCTTTAACTCCGTGAATTCTTTCCTGTTCCCTCTGCTACAACGCTTTCCATCATACTAAGTACATTTTTTGCTGTTTCTTCTGATATTACTCTATCTTTTTTTACTACTTCTATTTCTTTTCTTTCTTTTGTTACACTATTTATAGTGGCTTTTACTACTCTTGGCTTAATATATGTTCCTCCATTTGCTATTGTAGATACCATTGTTACCATTTGTATTGGCGTTACTTCAAACCTTTGCCCAAATGCTATTGTTCCTAATTCTACTGGTCCTACTTTTTCTTCTTTTAAAAATATACTCCCTGCTTCTCCTGGTAAGTCTATTCCTGTTCTTCTTAAAAAGCCAAATTTATTTAGGTATTCATAGTATTTATGCACACCTAGTTTTTGTCCTAAACCTATAAAAACTGGATTACACGAATTCATTAAGCCTTGTCTTAAACTTTCTGGTCCATGTGGTCTATAATGCCTCCAGCATTTTATTCGAACCCCTGCGACTTCAATACTTCCTGTACAACAAAATTCCCCTTCTTTATCTACTTCTGCTATTTTTTCTTCTAGTGATGCTGATGCTGTTACTAGTTTAAAAGTAGAACCTGGTTCATATGTGTCTGATATTGCTTTGTTCCTCCACATTGCTTGAAGATTTTTAGTTTTTTCTGATTGTTCCATACTATCCCATACGGATTTTAGCTCTTCTGTATTTGGACTATATGGTTCATTTAAATTATAGTTTGGATATCCTGCTAATCCCAAAATATCTCCATTTTGAGGATTCATTATTACAATGTTTCCTCCATCTGTACATTTATTATCTATACATGCCTCTTTTAAATATTTTTCTGCAATTCCTTGTATTACACTATCTATAGTTAAAATTAAATCTTCTCCATCAATTGCTTCTATATAATCTTCTGTACTACTTTTTATTTCTCCTCCAGTGGCATCAGTTATTTTTACTATTTTTCCTTTTTCTCCTTTTAATTCTTTATCATATAAGGCTTCTATTCCATCTAAACCTTGGTTATCGCTTCCGCAAAAGCCAATTACTTGTGACGCTAAGTTATTATATGGATAATACCTTTTTGTATCTTCATCTATATTAATTCCTTTATCTATATTATTTTGTTGCATCCATACTCTTAATTTGTCAGTTTCAGTTTTCTCTACTTTTTTTATTATTGTTTCTATTGAGCTTCTTTTGGTTACTTTCTTTAATACTGTTTCATAATTTAAATCAAATATATTTGCTAGTGCAGTAGCTACTTTTTCTTTATCTTGTTTTGCTATGTTTACTGGGTTTACTGTTACAGTTTCCACTGTACTACTTAGTGCTAATGCTACTTCTCCAGTGCTATCATATATTGTGCCTCTTTTGGGATTTATTTTTCTGTCCAAAGTTTGTTGTTTATATGCCATTGATTCTAGTTCATCTCCTTGAACAAATTGTATAAATGCAATTTTTGCACTTAAAGCTACAAGTAATGCTATTGCTATTATTAGTTCTATTTTTATATTTTTTTTCCTTGTCATTTCTCCTGGTATTTTTCCTACCTCATTTACTAACTTTTTATTAATTCTATTAAAATTGATTGGCTTTTTTTTCTTTAATTTATTTATCTCTCTACTATTGTCTTGATTATTTATTTGCTTTTCTAATCTTTTTTTTATTTTTTGCCTTTGAGTTTTTTTTATATCTTTTTTGTTCTCTTTGATCTTTAAATTATTTATTTTATTTTCCCTATTATTTTTCAAATTTCCATTCCGCCCTTTCTCATTTCGTTATGAAAGATTTGGACACGTCCCAAATCTTTCACCAAATCTTTCACCAAATCTTTCATAACGTTTCCCCATATAAAGATATGAAAAATGGCATAAAAAAAGAACAATTTATATATTTATAAATCATCCTTTTAGTTTATACTATTTGTTAAGCCTTTCCATATTTTTTGCCATATGTTTAACTCTTCTTGTACCACAACTTCTTCTGTTGCGGATTCTATATAATCTTTTTTTGGCAAATTTACATATACTTTTTGGCTATTTTCTAATTTTTGCATTCCTAACTTTTCTTTAGCCATTTGTTCTATATTTTTTAGGTTTAAACTATTTTCTATATTTACCTTTAATTGTTCATTTTCTTTTTGAATACTACTTAATTCTTTTTTTAGATTTTCTTTTTCATTAAAACTTTCTATAATTTGTGAGTTCCTATAGCATACTGCAAATAGTGCTAAAAAACCTACTATTACATATAAAGTAACTTGACTTTTAGTATTTAATTTTGCTTTTTTTCTTGCTTTCTTATTTACATTTTTACTTGTAACAACTTTTTTAGCTTTTATTCTTTCTACATGTTTTCTATTTGGTTCATATTCTGGCTGTAATTTTTTTGGACTGGTTTCATATTGGTAGTTTGCCCTTGCATTATATGCCACGGTTTCTCACCTCTTTTCTTTTGCTTATATTTTTTCAAAAATTCTCAATTTAGCACTTTTTGACCTTGAGTTACTTTCAAGCTCTTCTTTGCTTGCTATTATTGGCTTTTTATTGATAACTTTGCCTTCACTTTTGCAACCACATACACAATATGGTAAATCGCTTGGGCAAGTACATATTCCTTCAAGTTCTTGGAATGCTTTTTTTACACTTCTATCTTCTAATGAGTGAAATGTTATAACTGCTAGCCTTCCTTTACTTTTTAGTATGTTTACACATTGTTTTATTGTATTAAATAATGGCTTAATTTCATTGTTCACTTCTATTCTTATTGCTTGAAATGTTCTTTTAGCAGGATGTCCATCTTTTTGCTTTGAAATTGGTATTGATTTTTTTATAATTTCTACTAATTCAGTGGTTGTTTCTATTTCCTTTATGCTTCTTTGTTTTACAATATTAGCTGCTATTTGCTTTGCAAATCTTTCTTCTCCATACTCTGATATTATATTTTTTAAGTCTTCTTCTTTATATGTATTTATAACTTCTTTTGCTGTTAAACTTTGAGTTTTATCCATTCTCATGTCAAGTTTAGCTTCTCCCATGTAGCTAAAACCCCTGTTTCTTTCGTCTAATTGGTATGAAGAAACTCCTAAGTCTAGTAATATTCCATCTACTTTATCTATTCCACTTTCTGTTAGTAGTTGCTCTATATCATCATGATTTCCATGTATGTATTTTATGTTTGAATATTGTTTCAGTTTTTCCTTAGCTGCTCTTAATGCCTCTTCGTCTCTATCTATTCCAATTAAAAGACCTTTATTAGATAGTTTTTTTGCAATTTCACTACTATGGCCTGCTCCCCCTAAAGTTCCATCAACATATATTCCATCTTTTTTTATGTTTAATCCTTCTATACATTCTTCTAGCATTACTGGTTTGTGTAAAAATTCCAATTTTATACCTCTTACCTTTAAGTTATAAAGTTTTCAAATAGCATAACAAGGTGTGTCAAAAGGTGTCAAAAGGGACGGGGCAAATTGACACACTTTATCTTTTAAAGATGTGTCAATTTGCCCCGTCCCTTTTGACACCTTTTGACACACCTTGTCATGCTATAAGTTATTCTTTTGTTTCTATACTTTTTTTGCTTTTGTAATTTTAAAAGTTATTTCTTTTGTGATTTTATAAAAGCTTTTGTATATGTTTAAATTACTCTTTTGTTTATGCCTATTTTAGGCTTTTTCTTTTGTACTTTTTTACTTTTTTACTTTTGTGTTTCTTATTTTTTCTTATCTTTTGTATATAACTTTTTTTATCTTTTGTGTTTCTTCCTTTTTTTGTAATCTTTTGTAAATATATTTTTAGGGAATGCTATTCCCATAAAAACCGAATTTAGATTCCTAGCATCGTCATATTTTCTGCTATTTCATCTGCTGAAATTTCTTCATCACATTTTTCCCAAGTTTTTCTATCCCAAATTTCAAGTCTTGTTCCTACACCTATTATTACTGCTTCTTTGTCTAAGTTTGCTGCTGTACGTAAATTGTTTGGTATCAAGAACCTTCCTTGTTTATCTATTTCACATTCTGTTGCTCCTGATAGGAAAAACCTTACAAAGTTTCTTGCATTTTTGTCTGAAAGTGGAAGTGCTTTTAATTTTGTTTCAAAATTCAACCATTCATTTTGTGAAAACGCAAATAGACATCCATCTAAACCTTTTGTTACAATGAACTTTTCTCCCATATCTGTTCTAAGCTTAGCTGGCATTATTAATCTACCTTTAACATCTAGAGAATGTTCGTATTCACCAATTAGCAATTGAATTTCACCTCCTAACATTTTATACCACTTTGTACCACTTCGCTCCACTTTTTATTAAATTTTAATATAAGAATATAAAAAAAGCAATAGTTTTAGGAAATTTTTTTTATTTTTTTGAATTTATGTTATATTCACCGTTATTTTTATACAATAAAAACATAAAGAATTAGAATTTTCTCCTTTTCTTTATGCTTTTTATTGTATTCGAGTACTATTTTGTTGATAAATTAGTTATTTTCTTTTTAATATCTAAAAGGTTCTAAGTTTGAAAGTACCCAGCCATGATCATTTGTTAGTATTATGCTATCACAGTATTCACATTTTCCTGCTGATGTTATTTTTGTTGGTGCGCCACAGTTTGGACAGTTTGTTGTTTTTATTTCATTATGTGCTTCTGTAAGTGTTCCTTTTTTTCTTTCAAATGTTAGTTTATATAGTGTTTTTCTGTCCTGTGTTTTGTTTCCTTCAAGTACTTGTTTAGTTTCTTCATCTATGATGTAATCTTTCATTGTTGATTTTAATGCTACTTCCAATATTTCTTTTTCTCCTTGTACACTATATTTATATAAATATGCGAAGTTTACTGCTATTCTATCCATCACATTTATTCTTTTTGTATCTATATAGCCTTGAACTTGTGCTTTATGTGTTTCAAATAATTCTGGTGTTTCAAATAATCTCATTGGTTCCCAATCTCTTGCGGTCCATGCATTCTGTAGTTTTATAAATAATTCTTTTGTAAATGTTATAAATCTTTCCTCTGAGAATAATGGATCTACTGCCATTACTTTATTTGCTATTTGTATCGATTTATCTTTTGTTATACTATCTGTAATTACCATATTCTTTTCTGGTCCATCTGCTACTCTTCCTTTATTGATTTTAGAGTAAACTATAATTAATATTATGAAAATTATTAGTACTACTCTTCCTCCACTACTCCCAAATAGAAGTCCTATTAAAAAACCTAAATCAGCATCACTTGAATAATCATCGTCCCAATCCCAACTACTTGACGAACTTCCATAATGACTTGAACTCGAACTTGAGCCTCCACTATCATACCTATCAAAACTTCCTACATCTGCAAAAGAAAGTGTATATATACTTATTACTATTAACATTAAAATTATTGATACTATTTTTTTTATATTTTTTTTCATATATTTTTCTCCTATTTATATAATATGTATTTTTTGTATATTAGATATATTTTATGAATATTTAAATATTTTTTGTAATTATTACTTACAATATTTACTTTATTTATTGTATTTGTCTAAGCTATGCATACAGTCTAACTCTATTTCCAACTATCAGCGTAATATTTCCCCTGCCATAGGTTGCGCATTCTAAATGCCTTCTCAAATCCATGTAATACCCACATTTTATGCTTATTCCAATAAGGTGCTAACAATATATCTTTTGGGCTATCTCCTGAAATCCTATAAATTACTAATTGTGGTTTTAAATGTGTCATTATATCAATTAAAGTTTCTATATAATCATCTAATTCTAATGGTTTATATATTCCTTTTTTGTACATATCTGCTAGTTTTGTATTTTCCACAACATATGTAGAGTGAATTTTTACTCCTTGTAATTTATGTGCATTTATAAAATTTACTGTATTTTTTATATCTTGGCTTGTTTCACCTGGTAGTCCAACCATAATATGTGCTACTACATCTATATTATATTTGTTTAATATTTCTACTGCTTTTGTAAACTGCCTACTTGTATAACACCTATTTATTGTCTTTCCTATTTCGTCGCTACTCGTTTGAAGCCCCAATTCTACACATACATAGTATTTATTTGTGTATGTTTTTAGTAATTTAACTACTTCTTCAGTGATACAATCTGGTCTAGTTCCTATTTCTAATCCTATTATTCTATCGTCTATTAATGCAGCATCATACTTTTTCTTTAAGTTTTCTATAGTATCATATGTATTTGTAAAATTTTGAAAATAAACTATAAATTTATTTGCCCTCTCTGCTTTATATGTTGTAAAATAATGTTTTACTTGTTCACTTATACTTCCTATAGAATTTATTAATTCTCCTGACCCCTTCTCGCTACAATAAATACACCCTCCAAATCCTAGCTTTCCATCTCTATTTGGGCAAGTAAAACCGTCCATCTACACATATTTTTAGGGTTCTTTCTCCAAATTTTTCTTTATAATATTCATTTAAGTGTCTATATCTTTCTAAATCATTCATAATTTTATTATACTAAAACTTTTCATAATAAGCAATAAAAAAATTTTCCAAACTTTAAAAATTGTCCGAATTTTTCATTTGAAATGCAACAAAAATTTTAGAAAAAAGTAAATGAAC
>CAOJVB010000057.1 GCA_948444845.1 uncultured Clostridiaceae bacterium
CTCCTCCCCATTCTTCTGGTACTAGTTCATATTTCATTAATTCTTGTTTTACTTTATCTACATTTGCTTCTGGTAAGTCTATTTTGTTTACTGCTACTATTATTGGTATTTCTGCTGCTTTTGCATGGTTTATTGCTTCTACTGTTTGTGGCATTACTCCATCATTTGCTGCTACTACTAGTATTGCTATATCTGTTATTTGTGCTCCTCTTGCTCTCATACTTGTGAATGCTTCGTGTCCTGGTGTGTCTAAGAAGGTTATTTCTCTACCATTTACTGTTACTTGGTATGCTCCTATGGCCTGCGTTATTCCTCCTGCTTCTCCTTCTATTACATTCGTTTCTCTTATTGCATCTAGTAATGATGTTTTTCCATGGTCTACGTGTCCCATTACTACTATTACTGGTGGTCTTTCTTGTAGTTCGTCTTTTAAGTCTTCTGATTCGTCAAATAATATGTCTTCTTCTTTTATTTCTTGCTTTTTGATTGCTGTTACTCCAAATTCTTCTGCTACTAAAAATGCTGTGTCAAAGTCTACATCATTATTTATTGTTGCCATTATTCCAAAACCAAATAATTTTTTAATTACTTCTGCTGATGTTTTCTTAAGCTCTAGCGCTAAGTCTTTTACTGTTATTGTTTCTGGCACTTCGATTTGAGTTAATTTGAATATTTTTTGCTTTCTTTCTTCTTCATTTTTATTTGCTTTTTTCTTGTTTCTTTTTCCTCTTGCTGTTGTTAAATCATAATAGTCTAACATTCCTCCATCTTGATCATGGAACATATTTGATAGGCTGTCTACTTGTTTTAAGTCTTTTAGTTTTCCTCCATCAAATTCTTCTCCTGCAAATCTTGAACCTTTCTTATTTTTGTTTTGCTTTTTATTTGTTCTTTCTTCTTGTCTTTCATTTTTTGCTTTATCAATTGCTCTTGAACTAAAGTCTCTTACATTTTCTTTTTCTACAATGTCTGCTTGCATTATGTCTTTTATGTTTTTGTCTATTCCTCTTTCGTCTAAAGGTCTTCTTTCTCTTCCAAAGTTACCTTTTTGTCCATTATTATTTCTATAATTTCCATTATTTCTATCTTGGAAACCATTTCCATTATTTCTATTTTTAAAATTAGGCCTATCATTTCTATTTTGGAAATTTGTTTTTTCATTTCTGTTTTGAAAATTTGACCTTTCATTCCTATTTTGGAAATTTGGTCTTTCATTTCTGTTTTGGAAACTTGGTCTTTCATTTTTGCTTTGAAGACTTTGCTTATCATTTCTACTTTGTAAATTATTATTATTTTCCCTATTTTGACCATTATTATTCATATTCTGCATATTTGTATTATTACTTTTTGTACTATTTACAATCTTTTTATCTATTTTTTCTTCTTTTATTGGTTCTCTATTTGCTTGCATATTTTCTTCTTTCTTTTCTACCTTTTCTACTTTCTCTTCATTTCCTATTTTTTCTTCTTTTTTTCCTATACCAAATAGTTCACTTACAGTCATTGGCTTTGTTGGTTTATTTCTATATACTATATTATAGTCTGCATTTTTATTTCTTTCCACAAACCCTACTTGCTTATTTCTTTGTTCTACTTGTTTATTCTTGTTTTCTTTTTTTTCTTCATCTGCTATTATAATTTCCCTTCTTATAATAACTGGTGAATTTTGTTTTTTCTCTTCTTTTTTTGTTTTATCTTCTTCTTTTTTTATAATTTTCCCTATTTTATTTTTTATTTTATTTACTTCATTTTCTTCTATTGAGCTCATATGCGTTTTCACTTCTATGCCTATCTCTTTTGCTTTTGCCATTATTTCTTTACTGGTTAAGTTTAATTCTTTAGCTAATTCATATATTTTCATCTTACCCAATAACTTCACCCCCATCAATTATCTTTAATATCTCATTTGCAAAATTTATATCATTTATAGATATAACTGCTTTGTTTTCTTTACCAATACTTTTACTTAAAGTTTCTATTGTTTCATATATTCTCATTTTTACATTACATTCATTTGCTGTTTTTTCTATATTTCTTTTTGTTCTTTCTGATGCATCAAACGCAACTATTACTAGTTTTGATTTCTTTTTAGTTATAGTGTCTGTTACACTTTCTGTTCCGAATGATATTTTTCCAGCTCTCGTAGCTAGACCTAGCATTCGTAAGGCTTTATTCTGTTCCATCCTATCTCCCTCAAATTCGAAGAATTTGTATTATTCATCATTCATTCTTCATTATTCACTATTCATTATGTTTTTATCTTACTTAAGTCATCTTTTCAATTTTCTTATTTGCTCTAATTATATCATAAGTTTGTAGCATTCTCTTAAATTGCTCCCTGCATTTTTTCATTCTGCCTTCTAATTTCTGACTTTCGACTTCATTTAAATCATTTTTCTCAATTCTTCATATATTTCATCACTTATCTTTGTTTCAAAGTTTCTCTCTAGTCGTTTTGTTTTTATTGCTTTTTCTAAACATTCTATGTTATCACATATGTACGCTCCTCGCCCGTTTGCTTTTCCTGTCTTATCTACTGAAATTTGACCTTCTTTATTTTTTACTATTCTTATTAGTTCTTTTTTTAGTTTTATTTCGTTGCATCCTATGCATGTACGTTTTGGTAAATTCTTCAAAGCTTTCAACTCCTTATTCTATTGTATTCTAGTTTATTTTAATTCATGTCCTTTTATTCTTCTGCTGTTTCTTCTTTCTTTTTTCTAGTTCTTTTTGGCTTTTCTTCTATTACTTCTTCTGTTTTTTCTTCTTTTATTTCTTCTACTACATTTTCTGCTATTTCTTCTTGTTCTTTTTCAGCTTGTTTTATTGTCTCTTCTAATTCTTCTATTTCTTCAGAAACTATTTCAGTATTTTCTTCTTTTTGTTCTTCATTTTGCATATTTATTAACATTTGTCTAAATTGTGTTTCACTCTTTATATCTATTTTCCAACCAGTTAACCTTGCTGCTAGTCTTGCATTTTGACCTGATTTTCCTATTGCTAGTGATAGTTGGTCATCTGGAACTATTACTTGTGCAAAATGTTCTTCTTCTTTTATATCTACTGCCATTACCTGTGCTGGTAATAATGCTGATGAAATGTATATACTTGGGTCTGTGTTCCATTCTATTACATCTATTTTTTCACCATTTAATTCATTTATAATGTTTTGTATACGTATACCTTTTTGTCCCACACATGAACCTACTGGGTCTATGTTTTCATTTTGTGAATATACTGCTACTTTACATCTATTTCCTGCATCTCTTGATACACTTTTTATTTCTATTAATCCTTCATATATTTCTGGAATTTCAAGTTCAAATAGTTTTCTTACAAAGTCGTTATGACTTCTTGATATTATTACTTGTGTACTTCCTTTTTGTCCTTTTTCTACTTCTACTACACATGCTCTTACTTTATCATTTACATGGTACCTTTCTGAAGGTATTTGTTCTTTTAAAGGCATAACTCCTTCTAGTCTTCCTAAGTCTACTATAACTACTCCACCATCTGCTTTTTGTATTAAACCTGATACTATTTCGCCTTTTCTATCATTATATTCATTATATAAGAATTCACGTGATGCTTCTCTTATTTTTTGTATTATTACTTGTTTTGCTGTTCCTGCTGCTATTCTACCAAAGTTTTTTGGTACTAGTTCATTGTCTAAAATATCTCCTTCTTGTATTTTATTATCTATTTTTTTTGCTTCTTCAATAGATATTTGTGTTTTTTCGTTTTCTACTTCTTGTACTACTTCTTTTTGCATATATACGTGAATTTCTCCAGTTTCCCTATCCATTGTTATTTTTACGTTTTCATCTTCACAGTCATAGTTTCTTTTATATGCTGCTACTAGTGCTGTTTCTATTGTTGTAAGCATTTCTTCTTTTTTTAATCCATTTTCTTTTTCTAAGTCCTCCATTGCTAGTATTAATTCTGTGCTATCGATTGCTGGTCCATTTGATTTTGTTTGTTTCTTTTTCATTCTTTTATTTCTCCTTCCTTATTATCTATATTTCCTAATAAGATATATTTTTTTCAAGTACCTCATTATTTGATTTTTGAAGTTTGAAGTTGGTGGTTGGACTTTAGGTATCTTCATTCTAAGTACTTACCCTATTTCCAACATCTAACTTGTATTTTACCAATTATATTTTAATTTCATATTTGAGATATTTTTTCTTAATATTTTTATTTGTTCTTTTTCTGTTTCTTCTATATATATTGCTTCATTATCAAATGATTTTAAAGTTCCTACATATTCTTTTTTTCCATCTTCTATTTCTAATTTACTAAATAGTTTTACTTCTACTTGTTCTCCTTTTGCCATTTCTAGATGTTTATCTTTTCTAAGTATTCTTTCTATTCCTGGTGAAGATATTTCTAAGAAATATTGTTCTTTTATATAGTCTGCCTCGTCTAGTATATCATTTATTTCATTGTTTACCTTTTCGCAATCATTTAGGTCTATTCCATTTTCTTTATCTATAAATATTCGTAAAAAATAGTCCTTACCTTCTTTGGCATATTGAACATCATATATATTGTATCCTAAACTTTCTATTTTAGGTGTTACTAATCCTTCTATTCTTTCTTCAATACTTGCCACAAAATCACTCCTTTACTATTTATTAGTTTTTCCTTTTGTTTTCCATAAATTTAATCAAAGAGCGGAATTTGTTTCCGCTCTTTGCTAAGTTCATTTTGTATTCTTATATTATTATATACTGTTTTGGTAAAAATTACAAGCGTTTTTCCATTTTTATTTTTTACCTTGCTTTTTGTACTACGTCTACTATATCTGCTAAATATTTTCCTATTACTGGAATATTTAGTGTTACTAATTTTTTTAATATTAAAACTAATATCGCAGTTATTATACTTACCCCTATTCCTATGCCTATACCTCTTGATATTCCTGCTAAAAAGTTTCTTAATAATAGTTCCTTTCGATTTCCCATTAATGTGGTTATTTCGAGTATATTACTTTTTAGCAAAGATTCATTTAATTCATCTATTTTTTTTAATAATATATTTTCTTTCTTTTTCTTTCCAAACATTGCAAAATTCTCCTATCAATACTGTGTAGCACCCCTATATATAAAATAGTAATAATTTTTATATATAGAGTAGCGTGAAGAAATTTGATTTATTTTTTTAAAATTATTTTTTTGCCCAAGCCAGTTTTGGCCGCTTCAAGTAAGTTAAATATTGAGTGTAATGAAATGCAACTCAATACTTTTTCTTACTCTTTATGGGATGGTATAAAATTTAAGTTTTAAAAAATAAATTAAACATCTGAGAGCAAACTATTTAACTCAAAAAGCACTCTTTTATATTAGAGTGCTTTATTTTTCTATTTATATACCATTTATTATATCGTTTATCAAATTTCCTTCTAATGTGCCTATTTCATTTACTTGCTCATTTACTTTTTTTGCATTTTCTTCCTCTACTAAAGTTTCTAGTTTATTTATTAGTTCTTGCAATTTTTTTATGTCTTTTCCTACCATTTCCCAGTCATTACTTTCATTTGAGGCGCTTAAATTTTTGTTTGCTTTTATTATTGCTTCTGTTAGTTCTTCTATTGTATCTGTATTTTCTATTTGTATATCTACTGCATATTTTGATACTAGGTTTAAAATAGCTTCTTTTATGTTATTTCCTATTGCTACTTTTGTTCCTGATGATACTATTACCTTTTTTAGTGTTGGAAGTGAATTTTTTTCGTTCGTATATCTAATGTATATTGGTTCTACATATAATAGGGTATTATCTATTGGTACTACTATCATATTTCTTGTAATTTTTGTTCCTGTTACATTTAAAGTTTCTATTTCTTTTTGTATTGTTTCGTCTTCTTCTATTTTTGTATCCAGCTGCATTGGACCTAATACATTACTGTTTGCTTGATATTTATATATTTTCAAGTCTAAATTTCCCTCTTCAGTGCAAGTTCCTACTATATAAGATATTAAATTTTGTTTTCCATATAGTGTATATGGTAATATTAAACCTAAGTTTTCCTTTTGGTTATTTACTGTTTTTACCATTGTATAGTATGCAGGCATTTTAGTTCCTGATTTTGCCAATGTTTTTCCTGTATTATGTGTTGCTATATTCCATATGTCATCACCTCTATATAATACGTCTGGTTGCACATTGTGATATCTTGTTATTATGTCTGATTGAATGTTATATAAATATTCTGGATATACCAAGTGATTTGATATATCTTGTGGTATTTTTTCTTCTAAGTTTACAAATAGACTTGGATAAATGTTATAGTATGCCATTACTATTGGGTCTGTTCTATCTGTTATATAGAATTTTATTGTTCCGTCATAACTATCTATTAGCACTTTTACTGAATTTCTTATATAGTTTAATTCTAATTTTGTTGTTTGCGTTTCTTGAAGTATTGTTTTTTGTGAATATGGATAATTGTTTGATATTGTGTATGCATCTAATACCCATATTAATTTTCCTTCATCTGTTATTACCATATATGGTTTTTCATCATATTTTAAATATGGCATTATTGTTTGCGCTCTTTTTATTATGTTTCTGTTTATTAGTATTTTACTTTGACCTGTAACGTTTCCGTGAAAAAGCTAACTTTATATCTTTTTCTTTTATTGCAAGTATTATTCTATCTAATAAATTTAAATTTAAACCTGATTTTCCATCATACTCATTTTCTTTATTTTCTACACTGCTAGAATTTAATATAGGATAATCAAATTCTTTATTTGAGCCACTATTTGTTACGACGGTATCATTTGTTTCTAATCCATAATATATTCTAGGCTCTGATATTGGTATTACTTCTGATGATGTATCGTTTTGAAAGTCCTTTTGCATATTATTTAAGTTTCCATTTTCATTAGTTTCTGTAGCAGAGGTTACTATTACTCCATACCCATGTGTATGCTCATATGTTTTACTGTTGTATGTTCCTGTACTGTTTACTATTTCTCTTGGTGAAATATACACTAGACTTTCTTTTCCATTTATATTATACTTTCCTATTTGAGAGGTTCTATATGAATAATAACCTTTAGCAGTTTGTCCATTGTTTAAATCTTTTAATACTATGTTTGAATCTGCTATTCCTATATTATTTAGTACATTTTTATACTCTGTAACATGTTTTGAAGTTATTGTTTCTAATTCATTTAGGGCAATTTCTTCTATATTTATGCCATAAGCCTCTTTTGTTGCCTTAATATTTGCTGATATATATTCTTTTTCTTTGTCATATTCATTAGCATTTACATATATTGCCTGCGTTCCTGCCATTATAATAAATAGAGCTACCAAATATGCTGGAACTGCGATTATCCACATTATTAATTTTTTTGTTCTTTCCTGCTTAAATGCTTTTATTCCCATATATACAGATATTATTATTACTACTGATAATATTCTATATCCCCATACTTTTATATTCACATCTACAAAACCTGCTCCAAATAGTGAATATGACATACTATCATCTCTTAGTGTCATAAACTTACTTGTTCCTATATCTTGTACTTCTAATAGTATTAGTCCTGCTAATAATATTGCAAGTATTAATACTGAATTTGTTATTTGTTTTATTAATTTACTATTTTTTACTGTTTTTTTATCTACTCCATCAAAAAATAAGTTAAAGGTTGTTATATAGTATACTGCTTTGTATATTAATAGTGCTATTGACAATATTATAAAATACCAAAATGCTAATTCTATAAATGGCTTTTGGAATATATAATAACCTATATCTATATTAAATATTGGGTCATTTATTCCAAATTGAGCACTTCCAAAACATAACATTGCTTTTTTTAATATTAAACTTGATGTAAATGCACTTATTACTATTGCTGATATAAAAGCTATTGATTTATTTAAAAACTTTGGCATTTTTTTATTTTCTTGCTCAAAAAACTCTTTTAACCCTTTCTTTATGTTTCTATTCGTAGTGTATATCATCATATAGATTAATGAAAAATTAGTTATAAAAGTAAGTGCCATATATTTAATATTTTGCCAATATACTTCTATATAATTTTCACCTACTTCTAGCATTTCTAGGTAACTTCCTCTAAATAGAATATATGCTACTATAATTGTTAACAATAAAACGCCTAATACAGCAAATAATCTCTTTTTGTTTTTTATTTTTGCTGTTATTTTAGTTTTATTTTTTTGTTTTTCCATATTTTAATCCTTTCATCTATTTTATTTATTAATTCATAACTCCATCTTAAATTTTAGTCTCAAATTATTTATTAGTTTGGTCCTATTTCAATAAGTCGATTTGCATTTATTGTATAGTCGACTTTCATTTTTATTTCTTTTTCATGGTATATTGTAAATAGAACATATGCTATTATTATGATGAATGTTAATATTAAAAGTATAAATAACTCTTTCTTTATTCTATTTTTATAATTACTTTTATTATTTTCCATTTAAATCCTTTCTAATTCGTTTTCATCATTTTATAACTCTCAAACTTTATTTTTCAATAGGATAAATTAACTTTTCAAGTAAAAAACAAACTCCATCTAACTTAATGAAAAATAAAGTTTAAAATAGTATCTAGTCTAGCAATGCATTTACAAAGTCTTCTGAATTAAATTTTTCCATATCGTCTATTTTCTCGCCTACTCCTATATATTTTACAGGTATATTATTTTCATTTGTTATTCCTATTACTACTCCTCCTTTTGCTGTTCCATCTAGTTTTGTTAATATTATTCCTGTTATATCTACTGTTTGTTTAAATGCTTTTACTTGTTCTATAGCATTTTGTCCTGTTGTTGCATCTAATACCATTAGTATTTCTTTTGATGCTTCTGGTAAACCGCTATCTATTACTTTTTTTATTTTTTCTAATTCATCCATTAAATATTTCTTATTATGAAGTCTTCCTGCTGTATCACATATTAGTACATCTGCATTTTTTTCTTTTGCTATTTGTATTGCATCATATACTACTGATGCCGGGTCTACTCCTTCTTCTTTTTTTACTATTTCGCAATTTGCTCTATTGGCCCATATTTCTAGTTGTTCTACAGCTGCTGCTCTAAATGTATCTGCTGCTGCTATTACTACTTTTTTGCCATTTTTTCTTAAATTGTTTGCAATTTTTCCTATAGATGTGGTTTTTCCTACACCATTTACTCCTACTACTAGTATAACTGATGGTACAGTTTTTAGTTTTAAATTAGCATCTGTTTTATCAAATATTTCTTTTATTACCTCTTTTAGTGCCCTTTTTACTTCTTTCTCTTCTTTTATATTTTCTTTTTTTATTTTATTTCTTAATTCATCTATAATTTTCAAAGTAGTGTTACTTCCTACATCTGACATTATTAGTGCATCTTCTAATTCTTCTAGAAGTTCTTCATCTACTTTTCTAAAACCACTAAATACATTATTTATTTTTTCATCAAATGATGTCTTTGTTTTGCTTAATCCACCTTTTAACTTTTCAAAAAATCCCATTAATATTTCTCCTTTACTTTATGTTATTATATATATTATCATAATTTTGGTGTTTTTACAAGCAAAAATTTAAGCGTGTAAAAGATTTGGGACATGTCAAAAACTTTCCAAATTTAAAATAACTTCTTCACTTTTTTTAAGTTACTTTTATTTTGAAAGTTTTTGACACGTCCCAAATCTTTCACCAAATCTTTCACATTTATCCCTCACATTCCACCATCTACTTTAATAACTGTTCCATTTATATAATTTGCATCATCTGATGCTAAAAATACTATTACTTTTGCTATCTCTTCTGGCTCTGCAAATCTTTTTTTGTATATTTTTGCTGTTTCTTCTTTGATAAATTCCTGTGGTAACTCCTGGTTCATTGGCGTGTTTACCCAGCCTGGTGCTACTGCGTTTACGTTTATGTATGGTGCAAATTGTATACTTAAATTATTGGTTAAGTTTATTATTGCTGCTTTTGAAGCATCATAGTCTATACTTGTTGGATAGAATGTGTTTATTCCATTTGTTGATGATACATTTATTATTTTTCCACTTTTGTTTTTTAGCATATTTTCGCTTACATATTTTGATACTAAAAATGTTCCTATTGTGTTTACTTCTAATGTTCTTTTCCAGTCTTCTACTGTTCTGTCTTCAAATTCTTTATCTATTGCTATTCCTGCATTATTTACAAGTACATCTATTTTTCCAAATTTCTCTATTGCTTGCTTTACCATATATTGAACTTGCTTCTCATTTGAAACATCTGCTTTTACTACTAATGTTTCTACTTTATATTCTTTTTGTAAGTATTCTGATAATTCTTTTGCACTATTTTCATCAGTCAAATAATTTATTACTACATTATAGCCTTTCTTTGCAAATACAGTTGCTGTAGTCTTTCCTATTCCTTTGCTACTTCCTGTGATTAATACAACTTTATTCATAATAAATTACATTCCTTTCTCGCTTCGCTCACAAGGCACACATAGGAAT
>CAOJVB010000058.1 GCA_948444845.1 uncultured Clostridiaceae bacterium
TTATTTTTTCATTCTTTTTATTAAAAAATAGAACTTTCCTATAATACAAAAAAGAGAATAGGAGTGTAGAATTTCCTACTCTCCTATTCTCTTTGAGAAATTTTGAAACTTTCTTCATTTTTAAAAGATGATATCTTCTTTATTCCAGCCATCATATAACTTACAGTCGGGGCGTATCACGAAGTACTTTGATGCCTCTTTTTCTGCTTTTGCCTCATTCATACAGTCTTCGTCAATGACAACTGAGATGCCATTTACAGAATACTGTTTATATCCATATGGCAAAGTTCCAATAAGCTTACCTTCTTCTTTCACATAATCGTGTAAACATTCAAAAAAATTATCATTTACACTATTACTTTTTATCCACTGGCTTTGTTCATTATCACCATCTGTATAAAATTTCCGGAAAGTTACTTGGTCTGCTCCTAATGCTTTCGCCTTTGCAAATATTGCAGGAATTATATCAGAATATAAAATTTCCCCTGTACTTGCCAACATTTTCACACTCATATTAAGACTGAGCCTCAGTGTGAAATCATATTCCTTCGCTGTTGCACATACCTCCTGAATATTCACTTTCATATTTTTCGGCATTCCTACAATTCTTGCGTTTTCTTCGTCATCAAAACTTGACAACGAAAGCGAGAGCACACTTACTCCAACTGTGTTTCTTAAAAACCTTGCATAGTTCCTGTCGAAGCCTACTGCAGATGTTTGAATTTCTATCCAGTTAAAACCGCTGCAACCTTTCTGTGGCAATACATACTTGTTTATTATTGCCAAGGTCTGAAGAAAATGGCGATTCTGCAAGGGCTCGATATCGCCAGTAATCATCATGATATTGGCGTCATTCTCCTTTGCAAAAATCATTCTTTTTACATAGTCTTCAAAGTAAAGATCGTAAAAAGGCAAATTCTCATCCATCTGATTTTTGTAGGCATCTGCGTGCATGCATGAAACGCAAAACTTACACTTGTTGATACATTTCTTACCTGGCACACAAATACTTAAACTCTGAGCATTCCGCTTCATATAAAATTCCTCCTTACCAAAAATGGTATACTATTGTTTATTAAGTAACATCAATAACAATAGTATACCATATATTTACATAATTTGCAATTATTATTTATCTTCTTTTTCTTCTTCTTTTAATTTAAAAAACTCTTTATATCCAATACACACAACTGCTACTACCATTAGTGCAAATGATATTGCTTTCCATATGTCACTTTCAAATAGTATTACTGCAAACATTCCACATGCTACGCTTATTCCATACAGTGTTAGCACTGCTTCTTTTTGTGTGAATCCTTTGGCTATTAGTTTGTGGTGTAAATGACCTTTGTCTGCTTGTAAAACTGCTTTTAGGGATTTCCCTTTTATTAGCCTTCTTATTATTGCTGATATTGTGTCAAATATTGGAAGACCTAATACTATTATTGGAAGTACTACTACAAATGCTGTTGCAGTTTTTGCAATTCCTAGTATTGATACTATTGATAGGGTGAAACCTATAAAATTTGAGCCTATATCTCCTATAAATGTTTTTGCTGGGTTAAAGTTAAATGGCAAGAAACCTGATAGTGCACCTACTAATGCTGTTATTATTATTATTGCTACTAGTGGTGACATGTTTAATGCAAATATAATTAGCAAACATACTGATGATATTATTGCTATACCTGTTGACAAACCATCTAACCCATCTATTAAATTAATAGCATTTGTTATTCCTACTATCCAACCCATTGTTAATATTATTGAAAATACATTACTTAAAACTATATTTCCTTCAAAAAATGGTAAATTAAAGTTATTTATTCGTATTCCAAATGCTACTACTACTCCAGCTGCTATAATTTGACCAGTTAACTTAACTAGTGGATGTATTCCTTTTATATCATCACAAAAGCATACAAAGCTTAGTATTAATATACCTAATAAAAATCCTATTAATTTTATAAAATAATTTTCTCCACCAAATAAGTTCAAGTTTCCTTCTATTGAAGAAGTAATTAGTAAATATATTGTCGATAAAAGAAAACCTATTATAATAGCTGGCCCACCAAACTTTGGCATTGGCTTATTATGCATTCTTCTTTCATCTTTTGGAACATCTACTGCTCCTATTTTTTTTGCTATTTTTATTGTATATGGTGTTAGCACAAATGTCGTTATAAATGCTAACAAAAAAGCTATTGCTATATCTCCCCACATAGGCATACCTCCTATTAGGGTTTAATATATCACAATAGCTTGTCTTTTACAAGATTTTTAGAAAAGATTTGGTGAAAGATTTGGAAAGATTTGGGACATGTCAAAAACTTTCTTTTTTAATTAAAGTTAAAAAATAGTCCAAAAAAATAAAAGGAAAGTTTTTGACACGTCCCAAATCTTTCACCAAATCTTTTCTTTCTACATCTTATATTCTTTCTCTAATTTGTCATTAGTATAAATTTTAGCTATAATCTCTAATTGCTTCTTATTTTCATCTGATATATTAAATGAAAATAGTTTTTTAGGTGGTGCTACTTCTATATATCTTAATGCATTTTTGGTAGATTCGCTAATTTCTATTGTCCCCGTATCTTGTTTGCTACAGCTTTTACATTTTAGTCCATTATCTTTAAAACTAAAATAATGTACTTCTTCATCCTCACATGTTACACACCTATCTAACCTTGGCTTAAATCCTAATAAACACATTAACCTTATTTTAAATATGGAAATTATAAATTTTAAGTCCATATCTGTATTGGCAATTACATATAATGTATTTAAATATAATTGCAGAATTTTGTATGTATTTTGATTTTCATATGTAACATCACCAATAATTTTTGTTATATGTACCGCATATTTTAATTTATCTAAATCTATTCTTAAATTATAGAATAGTTCTATTGTTTCACATGAGTTTAAGGTATATGTATTACTACCTTTAAACATCATATATTCTCCAAAACATAAAAACTGTGTGCCTGCCATAAGTTGGCTCTTAGGCCTTCTTGCACCTTTGGCACTGCACGACAGCTTTCCGTTTGGAGTTAATATTGTTAGCATTTTATCAAAATCGCCCATATTATTTTCTGATATTATTATTCCTTTTGTTTTTATTGTGCCCATTTTTATTTCACCTTTAAAGTTGTATATCCTTTTTTATATTTTGCTCTATATTGTTTGCTTCTTTTTTCTTTAAATTTTTACTTAT
Source organism: uncultured Clostridiaceae bacterium (assembly GCA_948444845.1). GTDB lineage: Bacteria > Bacillota > Clostridia > TANB77 > CAG-508 > UMGS1663. Next base: position 3,218 of record CAOJVB010000058.1, read on the forward strand.
GTTTCTTTCGATGTTTTCTACCTTAGTTAATTCTAAATATGAATCTATGCTTCCTGTATTTTTAAAGGTATTCCATGCTATTTGTTTTATCATAAGAATTCACCTTCCTCATAATTTATTACTGTTATTTTTTGCTTTTTTATATATTTTATTCATTTTTTCTAGTTTAGTTTGAATTTTTTTACTATTTTATCATTATTCAGCCAGTCTTCTTTTACTTTTACCCATATTTTTAAGTTTACTTTTGTTCCTAGCATATTTTCTAAATCTTTTCTTGCATATGTTCCTATTTTCTTTAACATACTTCCATTTTTTCCTATTATTATTCCTTTATGAGAATTTCTTAAACAGTAAATAGTTGCTTCTACATCATATATTTCTTGTTTTTCTTTTGTTTTTCTAAATTTCATTTTTTCTGTTTCTATATATAACCCATGTGGAACTTCGTCATCTAAAAATTTTAATGCTTTCTCACGAATCACTTCTTCTACTAATTGCCTTGATGTTTGGTCTGTGTATTCTTCTATATCATAGTATGCTGGACCATATTTTAAGTTTTTTTCTATTTCTTCTAATATTATTTCTATATTTTCCTTTTTTATTGCTGATACTGGTATTACTGCTTCAAATTTATATTCTTTTTGGTATAAATCTATTAATTTTAGTAAGTCCTCTTTTTCTTTTATCATGTCTATTTTATTTATAATTAGTATTGTTTTTCTTTTCGCCTCTTTTATTTTTTCTAGTATTTTAAAATCTCCTCTACCTATTTCTTTTGAAGTTCCGTCTATAACAAATAAAATTACATCTACATCATGTGTAAAAGTAAATGCTGTTTCTATCATTGTTTCACTTAGCTTTGACTTTGGTTTATGGATTCCTGGGGTATCTATAAAAATGATTTGTGAGTTTTCTCTATTTACTATAGCTCTTATCGCTGTTCTTGTTGTTTGTACTTTATTTGTTACTGCTGCTACTTTTTCTCCTACTAGAGTATTTATTATAGTTGATTTACCTACATTTGTTCTTCCTATTATTGAAACAAAACCTGATTTAAATTTTTCACTCATTTTTATCCTCCACTTTTATTATAGACTAAATTCGTAAAATTTGGTATTTTATGCTATTTTTTATTACTTTTTATTTAATCTCTTTTCTTTTTTGATTATAGCATTATATTTATTATTTTTCAATTATTTTACATTTTAAGTTTCAATATTTTCATTATTTTTATATTATACTATTTCATATTACAATTTGCAGTTTTAAAAATATTATTTTACAAACTATTAATTGTAGCTATTCCATAATTAATATAAATTGTAATTCAAGGAGTGTCCCCTTCGTTCCGAAATCGGAACGGAAAGGAGCGTCCCTACCGTTCTTAATTCTTAATAGAAATGAGCAGTTCTTCCTACAACTGCTCATAATTAAAATTATTCACTTTTCATTATTCGTTAACTTCTACCTGCTCTCTTGGTGTAAATGTTACTTTTGAGTCTATTGGACATATTTGAACAAATGTGTTTCCGTCATTTACTTCTATTTCTTTTCCATCTAATGTTTTGTATAGTGTTTTTCCACTTCTTGATGTTTTTTCGCATGTTATTTCTACAGCTTTTCCATTTGTTATATAGTAACCTTTTAATGTTTTTATATTATCTATTGTTTGCCTATCTTTATTTTCACCATCATTTAACCTTGTATTTTTACAAAATGTTACTATTATATTTTTTACTGTTACTGGTTCTTTTGTGTCCCAATCAACTTGTTTTATTTTTCTTGAATACCTTGTATATGTTTTTGTTTCTTCATCATATTCATAACTTACTGTATTACTATCTGAATATGGTATTGTTACTGTATTTGCTATTATGTTGCTATTTAAGTTTACTTCATCACCTACATAATTTAGTACGCTTTCTTTGTCTGATGTTACTCTATAGTTATCCCTTTTTGCTATTTCTAATACATTTTTTGTGCTTGTTACTGCATTATGTGGTGCATATTTGTCTTTTACTCTCCAGAAATTTTTTGAACTTTCATATATTCCATTTATATTGTTTACCCCTAGTTTTGCTATGTCATTTTTAGCTTGTGGACTAAAACCAAAGTGAACATATATTGCATCATTTTCTAGTGCATAGTCTAAAAAGTAATGTCTTGAACTTCTTATTGGTCCTAGTTTTTCTAAGTCTTTACCTTTATATAATGCCATTAATCTTGTTTCTCCACCTTCTACTATTATTTCATAGACCATATAAGCCTTACTTAAGTTTGCTTGTGGCATTGCACTTTTGTGGTTATCTATCATTACTGCTATTGGCCTGTCTGTTCCTTTAAATATTTGTGGTTCTTTTATTTCTACTACTGTTTTATCATTTTTTTGTTCTTCATTTTCTCCAACTACAGTTTGTAATATATTATTTTTCTTTGCAAATTTCATTCCCAATAATACTGCTGCTATTATTATTACTATTATCAATATTGCTACTAATATTTTTATACTTGCTGATTTCATTTTTTTCTTCCTTTCTTTCTATTTTTATATAGTTTGAAACAAAAGTAGCTTCACCTCATGGTTGATTGTTAATCCTTCCTATATTTTTAAATCAATTTTTCTGCGCTACCTTAATATTTTTAATTTATTTAATATTTTTTCCTCTTTTGGGCGCATTATTTTTTTGTCTTCTTCTTCTATATGGTCGTAACCCATTAGGTGGTAAAATCCATGTACTAGCATGTATGATAGTTCTCTTTCAAAGCTGTGTCCATATTCTTTTGCTTGTTCTTCTACTTTTTTTATAGATATTACTATATCTCCTATTGTTTCTTTTGCAGGTTGTTTTTCCTTATTTTCTACTATTTTATCTATTTCATATTTTTCAAACATAGGAAATGAAAGTACATCTGTTTCTTTGTCTACATTTCTATATTCTTTGTTTAGCTTTCTTATGTTTTCTGGCGTTGTTAATGTTATGCAAATAGATAAATTTAAGTTTTCTAATTTTTCTTCTTTAAAGCATTCTTTTATAACATTTAAGATGTTTTTTTTATATTCTTCTGTTTCATTAACTCCATCAAAATATAGTTCTAATAACTCTTGCATTGTATTTTCCTTCCTACATATGTTCCTTCTGATTTGCATTTATCTTTTATGTTTTTCATTGCTCCTAATGAAACTAATTTCTTTTTATAAAATTGTATTATTTTGAAATATTTATTTTCATTACAATATAATTCTTTTAAATCACTTTTTATAAACAATATTTCTTTTTCACGCATATAGTCTTCTTTGCTTTCTTTTTCAACTTCTAGTTGTTTATATTTACTCCAAAATGATTTGTACCTTTCTTTCTTTTCTGGCTTGTCCCAATATACTTTTGTAGAAAGTAATTTTATATTATATTCTTCTATTAATTTTATTAGTAGTGCATATGCTTTTTCTCTTTTTTTGGCAATTTTAGTATCTACTATTAGGCTCCTTACGTCTTTTAGTAATTTAATATAACATTGCTCTGCTACTATTAATGGAAGACTATGTGTAAATAACTTTCTACTAAGTGCTATTAAAACCATTCTTTTCTCTATCAGCTCATTTTGGTCTAACTTACCTACTGCATAGTTCTGGAATTTGTCATATTCTTTTAGTACTTCTTTATATGTACTATTTTCACTTATTTCTAATTTCATTGGAAGTACTGTTATAATATATTCTTCCAAAACATTAAATATTTTTTCATATACTATGTTTCTATTTTGGCTAGATAAGTTATCTGCAAGCTTTATAGAGAAATGTTTCAATAGACCTTTATATAAGGCATCTATTTTACTAATGTAAAACTCCTTATATTTATTAAGTAATTTTTCTTTATTTAGACTTTGAACTACTTCATAGTCTAATTCTAATAAATATTTTTGTTTTCTATACTTATATTCTAAGTATTCTGTATCTTTTATTTTTATAATATTATAATATTTAGATAATGCATCTTTTTCAAACTCAGAAGCAGTTTCACTTTTTACTTTTTTATATATTGAATCCATTACATTTTTATCTATCGCTTCTAAATATAAGCTATATGTTTCTTCATATTTTTTTTCTATAGTTTCTTTTTTAGCTTCATCATTCTGTTTACTTATTTGTTTAAATATTTCATAGTTTTTTAATACATTATTTCTTTTTACTGAAATAATTACACTATTAATTCCTATTTTTGTAGGAATTAACATTTTTGTTAATGTATTTGTTAATTTTGTGAAAAAGGTTTTATCTGCATAAATCCTTAAGCTTCTTTCTTCCATTGTATATCAATCCTTTCAAAAGACTATTTTTTCTTTTGCGCCAATTTCCTCTAGTATTTCATATATAACTTCTACTTCTACTGACTCAGGTGTTTCATTATAATTTATATATGTATTTAAAATATCTTCCTTATTTTGTATAGAATTCTTTAGTGCTTCTTTTGCCTTTTCTTCACCTATCTTTTTTGCTTCTTCTGCACTATATTCTACATTTTCAAATGTTAACTCATAGTTTGTATTTTTTACAATTTGTATAGGTAAATAAAAGTTTGAAAATATTTTTATTTTTTTAATTTCTTCTATTGTATCATAATTTTCGAATTTTGAAAGAGTTTTATAAAAATTTATTTTAAAATTATTTACATTTACGGAATATTTACTTTCTTGTATTCCTGTTTGCTTTTTATTTGTTTGTTTTAACTCTATTTTTTCTTTGTGTGAATACCAAACTTTTGCGTAAACACTACCATTTGCATGTACATAACGAGTTCCTGTGTACTTTCCCTCAAGCCACCCTCCTATAAGTAGACTTCCCTTTTTTATAGTATCACCTTCTTTTACTAGGGGTGTACCATTTAGTGCATTTACTTTTACTATTATTCCTTCTTTTGTTGCAACGATATTACAATATTCTTCTTCATTAATTATATCTGGTTTTTTATCTGCTTCTACTACTTTAACTATTGCATTTGTACCTTCAAGCTTAATACCTATCCATGCTAAATCATTTCTTTTTAGTCGTACATTGTTTACTATTTGTTTTGTATCAATTTTATTTTTAAATATACCTGTTTTTAAACCATTTTCTTCTAAACTCTTTAAAATTTCTTCCTTTGAAATGGTAACATTTCCTGTTATATCAATATTCCAAACAAAATTAGATAAACATATTATAAAAATAATAACTGCTATTAAAAGAATTGCAAATACTTTTCTTTTTCTATATTTATTAAATATAAAAGGTAGTCCTTTTTTAGACTGTATATTTATTCTGCACTTAGTGCTTTTAGCTATTTTATTTATTTTCTTAAAATCTTTTATTCCAATATTTGCATACGCAGTAGCCTGTTTTACTCTTTTTATATTCCACAAAAATATTCCTTTAGATATACAAATATTTACAAACTTCTCAACAAAATATCCCTCTATTCTGATATTTACATAGCCTAATATATAATTTAAAAGTATTCTAATATACAATTCTACTCCTCCTTAATGTCAATGGAGACGCCCATTTTTTGTCAATAGAGGCGACCATTTTTCACAAAAAATTGCCAAAAGGGACACTCCTTCTTTATTGTATTTCTTCAAAATCTATGGTCTCTATTTTTCCTGTTATTAAAATGTCATCTGATGTCATTTCTGTTAAATTTAGATTAAAACCATTAATGTTTAATATTCCTATATGTGTACTTATTCTTATGTAAAATTCCTGATATTCTAGTATTCCTTTATAGTTTTCTATAAGCATTTCGTTAAAACCCATAACTGTAATTTTGGGCTCATTTGAAGAAATCTCTTTTGGTATTTCTAAAGCTCTTTCTAAACGAGTTTGTTTCTCTCTTCTTCTTTTTTGTCTCATATCTGATATTTGCCTTTCATTAAATTTATTTTCTTATTACTTTCCACTTTGCTGATTTGTTTTATCACACTCTTTTCAAACTTTCCTAAACATTTAATTAGTATTATATATGTGGATTGTAATATTAATCTTACTATTTTATTTTCTAAGTGGGGGGCCCTTTGTGCTTTTTTCTTAAAAAAGGGCGTCCCTTTTAGTAATTTTTTCTTAAAAAGGGGCGTCCCTTTTGGTGAGTCTATCTTTCAAATTCATCTAGAGTAGCAAATTCATACCCCATGTTTTTTATTTCTTTTATACAATAATCTAATATATTTGTGTTGTCTTTTGAATTTCCATGTAGTAGTATTACTGCTCCATTGTGAATGTTTTCTAATACCTTCTTTTTTGCATATTCTTCTCTTCCTTGCTTATTTTCATCCCAATCGTCATATGCAAAACTCCACATTACTGTTATGTATCCTAGTTTATTACAATAGTCTACTGTCTTCTCACTGTATTCGCCTTTTGGAGGACGTATGTATTTCATTTCATATCCATATTTATTATATATTACTTCATGTAAATTCATTACTTCTTTTTTTATTTCTTCCTCACTTAAACTTGGCATACTTTTATGGTTTACTGTGTGTATTTAAGCTATACGGATGACGCTTTTTTTTGTATTACTTGCTATGATTA
>CAOJVB010000059.1 GCA_948444845.1 uncultured Clostridiaceae bacterium
CTATGCTATTTTTCTTTATTTTGGTTTTATTTTTCTAATTTTTATTTTCAAACTACTCTCCTAACTCTTTAAATAAATCACTTTATCAATATTCAAATAATCTTTCTACAAACTTTAATACGATTACTCTTTTAATAATGTATCAGTTTATCTATGCAAATATCTATATCAATACATTTATATTTCTTACATTCATTTTACTAAAAATATATTATCATAAAAAATGTCTATTTTCAACAAAATTTGTCTATAATTTAAGAAATACAATATGTGAAAAATTTGTGAAATGACTAGGAAAACAAACATAAATATGATATTATAAAAAACAATTAATTAGAGAGGAAAAAGTAAATGCCATATATAGAATTTAAAAATGTAAATAAAGAATATAAAATGGGTGAAGTAACAATAAAAGCTTTAGAGGATACAAACTTTAGCATAGAAAAAGGAGAGCTAGTAGTTATAGTAGGCCCAAGTGGAGCAGGAAAAACCACAACGCTAAACATATTAGGAGGAATGGATAGTGCAACATCAGGCGAAGTAATAGTAGATGGAAAGCACGTAAATAAACTAAAAAACAAAGAACTAATAAAATATAGAAGAGAAGACATAGGCTTTATATTCCAATTCTACAACTTAGTTCAAAATCTAACAGCAGTAGAAAATGTAGAACTAGCTGTGCAAATATGTAAAGACTCACTAGATCCAGAAACAATAATAGAAAAAGTAGGACTAAAAGAAAGAAAAAAGAACTTCCCATCACAACTATCAGGAGGAGAGCAACAAAGAGTAGCAATAGCAAGAGCAATAGCAAAAAATCCAAAGCTACTATTATGTGATGAACCAACAGGCGCACTAGACTACAAAACAGGAAAACAAATACTAAAACTATTACAAGACACATCAAGAAAAGAAAACATGACAGTAATAATAATAACACACAACACAGCACTAGCACCAATGGCCGACAAAGTAATACACTTCAAAAACGGAAAAGCAGAAAAAATAGAAATAAACGAAAGACCAACATCAATAGAAGAAATAGAGTGGTAGGCGCACGCTAGGGACGCCCCTTAACGTTCCGAAATCGGAACGCTGGGGACACTCCTTAGCTAAAAGAATAAATTATAATTGGGGAATTATAGTTTGTTCAAAGTAAAAGATAAAATATAATGTGGGAAGTTATATTTTCAAATTTAAATAGGGGCAAAAATAAAAAAAGAAAGAAGGTAATATTATGCCCCGAATAGCAAGAGAAAATTTAGAAAATGGATTTTTCCATATAATGGTTCAAGGAATCAAAAAAGAAAAAATATTTGATAAAGATGAATATAAAGAAAAATATATTAAGTTAATAAAATTCTTTAAAGAAAAGCAAAAAATAGAAATTATCAATTATTGCGTAATGAATAATCATGTTCATATTATTATATATACTGAAAATATAAACGAATTGACAATATTTATGCAAAAGTTAAATACAACATATGCAATAAATTATAATAAAGCAGAAAATAGAGTTGGATATGTATTTAGAAATCGATTTGAAAGTAAAGAAATATATAATCAAGACTACCTAACAAAATGTATTAAATATGTACATATGAATCCAGTAAAAGCTGGGATTACAAAGACAGAAGGAGAATATAAATATTCAAGTTATAATGATTATATAAATAAAAAAGGAATAGTTACAGATGAATTATTGCAAAAAATATTTAGTTCAAAATATAATTATCTAAAGGAATTCTTAAAAATAGAATATGACGAAGAATTATTTGAAGAATTAGAAAAAGAAGAACTTACAGATGAGAAACTAAAAGAACAGATAAATCAATTTATAAAAAAAGAAGAAATAACATTAGAAGAATTAAAAAAAGATAAAAGATTAATAAAAAAACTATACAATGAAATGAAGTTGAAACCAACAAAAGCAAAATTAGGCGAATGTATAGGATTAAGCAGAACAAGAATAAGTAAGATATTAAATGATTATAAAGAAAACAAAAAATAAAATAAGGAGTAAGCAAAGGAGTGTCCCCAGCGTTCCGATTTCGGAACGAAAAGGGGCGTCCCTAGCGTGCAGAAAGATGAAAAAGGCGTTATTAAAAGATAGTTTAAAAGAAATTAAAAATACATATAAAAGGTTTATTTCCATTTTGTTAATGGCTTTTTTAGGTGTGGGCTTTTTTGCGGGTATGAGAGCTGCAAGTCCTGATATGATAGCTACTATTGATAATTATTTTGATAAACAAAATATGTACGACATACAAATACTTTCTACTTTGGGGTTAACTGATGATGATATTGGGGCATTAGAACAAATAGAAGGCGTAGAGAAAGCTTATGGAGAATATAGTCAAGATATTTTAATTAATTATGAAGATACTGAAATTGTAACTAAGGTATTATCGATAGATGATGTAAATAAAGTAGCCTTAAAAGAAGGAAGAATGCCACAAAGTACAAATGAGTGTCTAGTTGAAAGTTCTTTTTGTAATCAAACTGGTAAAAAAATTGGAGATATTCTTATTATTGAAGAAGAGGATGATAGCATAATAAAGCAAAAAGAAGTTACTATTGTAGGAACAATGAATAGTCCGCTATATGTTTCAAGACAAAGAGAAACTTCAAAATTAGGCTCTGGAATGGTAAGTTATAATATGTATTTGCCAAAAGAAAGCTTTGAATCTGATGTATATACTGTAATATATATTACTTTAGAAGATTCTAAGCAAATGGTAACAGATTCAGAAGAATATAATAATTATGTGCAAGATGTAACTAATAAAATAGAAGAAATAAAAAGTGAAAGAGAAAGTTTAAGGTATGATGAAGTAAAGAAATTTGCTCAAACAGAGTTAGAAGAAGGAGAAAATAAACTAAATGGAGAAAAATTTTCTGCTAATAAAAAATTAGAAGAGGCAGAAAGTCAAATTCTAGAAGGAGAAAGAAAATTAAATAATGCTCAGATTACTTTAAACAATAAATCTAAACAGGCAAAAGAACAATTTAAATTAGCAGAAGAAAATATACAAACAGCTAAGGTACAAATTGAAAAAGAAGAGAGTAAATTTAAAAATGAAGAACAAAATGCTAATATACAAATAGTGAAGTTAAGGAAACAAAAAGAAGAACTAGAAAGTAACTTACAAAGTATAAATAGCAATATAGAAGAAATACAAAAAACGTTAGAGCAAATAAATGAAAGCCTTAATAGCAATAATTTAAGTGAAGATGAAATTGCTAATTTACAAGCTAAAAAAGTTAGTATAGAAAATACATTAACGAATTTGAATAAGCAAAAAACACAGTTAGAAGCGGGGTTATTAAGCATAAATAATGGCTTAGAGCAAATACAAAATGCAATAATAGAAGGAAAAGAAAAATTAAACTATGCTAAAACTACATTGGAAGCTAATGAAAAAGAATTAAATAGAACCAAACAATTAACAAATGAGCAATTAGAAAATTCAAGAAAAGAAATACAAACTTCCAAAAAAGAGCTAGAAGAAGGAAGAAAAACTTTTGAAATAAATAAAGCAGAGTATGAAGAAAAAATAAAAGACGCCGAAAAAGAATTAGCAGATGCAAAACAAAAAATAGAAGAAATAGAGCATCCAACTTGGTATATATTAGATAGAAACTCAAATGCAGGTTACAGTAGTTTTATGCAAGATACAAAAAGTATAGAAAATTTAGGAAGAGTATTCCCAATAGTATTTTTTGTTATAGCAACACTTATTTCACTAACATCTATGACTAGAATGGTAGAAGAACAAAGAGTGCAAATAGGAACAATGAAAGCATTAGGTTATAACAAAGCACAAATTGCAAGTAAATATTTATTATATTCTGGTTTTGCATGCTTAATAGGTGGAAGTATAGGAATGCTAATTGGCTTTGAAACACTTCCAAGAATTATTTGGATGATGTATAGCATGATGTATGTAATACCAAACTTTATAGCAAGCTTTAATATATATTTTGCTATACTAGGTTTAGGTCTAGCAAGCTTATGTATAATAGGAGCAAGTATATACACAGTTTTAAAAATAGTAGGGGATACTCCAGCAGAATTAATGAGGCCAAAAGCTCCAAAAGCAGGAAAACGAATATTATTAGAAAGAATACCTTTTATATGGAAACATTTAAGTTTTAGTAAAAAAGTAACAGTTCGTAATATATTTAGGTATAAAAAAAGGGTAATTATGACAATAGTAGGAATTGCAGGAAGCACAGCACTTATACTAACAGGCTTTGGGGTAAAGGATGCAATTTCAGATATTCTAATAAAGCAATATGAAAATGTATACAACTATGATATGCAAATTACTTTGAAAAGTGGCTTAGAAGAAACAGATGTAGAGAATTTTATTAATGCATTAGAAGAAAAAGAAGAAATTAATAAAATAGCAGAGGCTAACATGACATCTGGAACATTGGTAAATGGTGAAAATGAAGAAGCTGTACAAATTATTATTTCAAAAGATGAAAAAATAAATGAATTAATACATTTATCAGATAGAAAAACGAAAAAAGAAGTCCAGTTAGAAGAAGGAAAAATAGCTATAACAGATAAAGTAGCAGAATTGTTAGAAGTAAAAAAAGGCGATAGCATAATATTAAAAGATGCAGATGGCAAAGAAAATAGTGTAATAATTTCAGATATTGTTGAAAATTATATTTATCACTTTGTATATATGCCTAAAAGCTTATATGAACAGCTATATGGAGAATATGATACAAATGTATTATTTGCACAAAATAATGTCAAAAATGAACTAGAAGAAGAACTTGCAAGTAAGCTTCTAAAAGAGCCAAATGTAAATACAGTATCATTAAGTTCTAACATGGAAAATGTAATGGATGATATGATGAAAAACTTAAACTATGTTGTAGTTATACTAATAATATCAGCAGGAATGCTAGCATTTGTAGTATTATATAACTTATCAAATATAAATATAAGTGAAAGAATAAGAGAACTTGCCAGCTTAAAAGTATTAGGTTTTTACGATAAAGAAGTATATGACTATGTAACAAGAGAAACAGCAATATTAACTGCAATAGGTATAATATTAGGATTAATAGGAGGATACTTTTTAAGCATATTTATAGTAAAAACTTGTGAGATAAATGTTTTGAGGTTTGGGCAAGAAATATCAATATTAAGTTATATATATTCAGTAGCAATAACAGTAATATTTACAGTAATAGTAAATATAGTAACATATTTTGCTTTGAAGAAGATTGATATGATAGAGAGTTTAAAAAGTATAGAGTAGAAATGTAAAAAGCAAGCAAAGATAGAAATACTATCATTTGCTTGCTTTTTTATATTGTAGGGGTCGCCGCCTTCGGCGATCTGTTCTTCGAAGAAATGGCTTAAAGAATAGAATTAAACGTATTAAATTGTCCGCTCCCACGGTGTTTGATTTATTTTTTTAAACTTAAATTTTCTACCCTCCCACAAAGAGTAAGTACAAATATTGAGTTCCATTTCATTCCACTCACTATTTTACTTACTCTAAGCGGTCCCCACCGGCTTAACGAAATATTTAAGTTTAAAAAAATAAATCAAACACCCCTCGCGCTACTCTATATTTTATAAATACTACTATTCTAACATAAGTTTCTATTTATATAATAAAACAAGATTACATAATTTTACTCGAATTCATTGCTATTTAATGTAAAATATGATATAATGCTTGCATAATTGAATATAGAAACTCCTACTTTAGCATTATGAGGAGCTACGAAAGTAACTAAAAACAACAATGAAAATTAATATTTAAAGGAGGAAATTATAGTATGGATGGAATTATTATTGCAATAACTTTTGTTTTATGTATGGCACAGTTTATTTTAGCTGTATTTGTAGAACCTAAAATACCTATAAAATTAAAAGAAAGTGATACCTTGCAACAGATAAGAAAGAGAAAAAATAATTATGTCATATCGATATTAATTTTAGTAGTATTAATACTTGCTATTTTTTATTATGCAATGTTGAGCAAGAGTTTGATTTTTGCAATGATATCTGTACTTCTTATAGTATTTGATTTTACTGGTGCGATGAAAATAATTGAACGAATAGAAAAGAAAGAAAAGCTATTGATAGGAAATACTAGTTTTAATGCGGCAATGCAAAAAGTAAAAGATATGACACTAAAAGATAGTATAACAATAGTTGATGAGAAATTACGGGAAGCTATTATTTTAGACGATATTGAAGAAATACAAGGTATCAAAGCTCTTTTTAAAACAGGAGAAAAATATGTAGCAGGATGTGATAGAGAAAACTTAATTACAATAATGAGTAAACCTTATAAGGATAAAATCATTAAAGCAAACATTAAAGCGGTTTCTTTAACAGAGCTTGAAGATGATAAGTTTCAATTAGCAGTTGAAACTCAAAGCAGTAATAGTTTTTCAACAATTATCGAAAAGGTAGACTTACCTAAATGGATTAAATAATAAAATAGAAACCTTACTTGAAATTTAAGTAAGGTTTCTATTTTGCTTTTTTTAATACTTATGATATAATTTAAACAAATAAGAGAAAACTAAGTAATATAATTATTTTAGTTTATTATAAATAATAAACTAAATTTTGATGAAAAAGAACTTAAAAGTATTAACCTGTCAGAATTTCCGACAGGTTAGATTAAAAGAAAATAGTATTAGGAGGTAAAACATGCAAGAATTTGATTGGAAAAATAATGTAGATAATAGAGAACAAAAACAAAAGTTAGCTGTGAGGATAGCAAAAAGAGTAAAAGATGGAGATATAATTGGTTTTGGTTCAGGTAGCACTTCATACTTAGCAGTAGAAGAAATTGCAAAAAGAGTACATGAAGAGAAATTAAAAATAAAAGCAATTCCAACATCAACTATAATAGAAGAAATATGCAAAAAACTAAAAATAGAAACTGTAAGCTTAAGTGGAGCAAAGCCAGACTGGTGTTTTGATGGAGCAGATGAAGTAGACCCACATAATTGGCTAATAAAAGGAATGGGAGCAGCATTATATAGAGAAAAAATGAATATAAAGGCTTCAGAAGAAAACTATATACTAGTAGATAGTTCAAAATTTGTAGAAAAACTAGGTGATAACCACCCAGTGCCAGTTGAATGTAAAATAGATAAAATAGATACAGTAAAAGAAGCCTTAAAAAAATTAGGTGCAACTAATGTAATAATAAAAGAATCTAACATAGGAGAGGGAATGCTAATAACAGACAACGGAAATGCATTGTTATTTGTAGAATTCCCAAAAATAGAAGCAAACTTTGAAGAAGAAATAAATAAGATTGATGGAGTAATGGAAAACGGACTTTTTATAGGGTATGACTTAATTGTTATAAAATAAAAATAGAAAAGAGGAAATTGAAAGTGGATATAACTATAGATGTTGATGGATATAAATTAAATGTAAGAGCAGCAGTAATAATTATGCATAATAATAAAATATTAGTTCATAGAAATATAAATAGTGATCATTATGCATTAATAGGAGGAAGAGTAGAAGTAGGAGAAAGCTCAGCACAAACAGTAAAAAGGGAAATACAAGAAGAAATAGGTAAGCAAATAGAATTAATAGGATATTATACAACAATAGAAAACTTCTTTGAACTAAATGGCTCTAAATATCATGAGATAATGTTTGTGCATAAGGCAGAGTTTATAAACGATGATGATAAGAAAATAGAGTATACTTTGCAAAATATAGAAGGAAAAGAATACTTACAATATGAGTGGTTAAAATTAAATGAATTAGAAAATTATAATATAGTTCCTAGATGTATAATAGATGTGCTAAAAAATAAAGAGTTTCCAGTGCATAAAATAAATGATGAATTAAAATAAATATAAATTACTTAGATTAGGAAAATATAAATTTAATCATAAATATTGAAATAACATAATATATATGATACAATGTTTTGCGAAATAAACAATAGATTATATATAAGGAGGATTGCAAATGCAACGGACTTTAGAAAAATTGATATTGAAAGACGAAAATTATTTTTTTGATGGAGATTTAACAGTTAAAGGTAAACTTGAAGTTAGGAATGGAATTATTCGAGTTTCGGGACATTTGTTTTTACAAGGAATCGAAGAAGAAGGTTTAGCACCAAATACATCTTGCAGTGTTATTAGAGGAAATATTATTGCTAATTCATTAAAAAGTTTACAACGTAGACTGTATTGTATAGGAAATATTAATATTGCAGAAGACTTAGATGTCTGCCATATAGACTGTAAAGGAGATATTAAAGTAAATGGATCCTGTTCTACGTACAATGTTACCTGTCGAAATTATCTTATTTCTGGAAATAATAATTCAGATGATGTGACAGCTACTGAAGACATATGTATTCTAGGATATAATTATTCTGGGGATTTAAGAGCAAGAGAAATTTTTATAGGTGATTTTACAAAATTTAGTCCTTATTCAGAAAATACTGTGATTGCTAAAAAATTTGAATGTAAAGGGCCTATTAGAAATTGTAAAGGAATGTTGATTGGATAGTCAACCTTGAAAGATAATACAATTAAATAAAAGATTATTACTTGAATTCTAAAGTAATAGTCTTTTATTTAATTAGAAATAGACAAATATATTATAATAAATGAACTGAAAAAGCATAACCATTTTAATATAAGCATAAAATAAATTAGCTTATATTAGGAGGGATTTTTTATGTTTATAGTTTTTAATAAAGAAAAAATAAACTCATACATAATTTTACTAAGTACAGTAGTAATACTATTTGGAATAGCATTTAGCGTAACTACAAAAGATGCAGTAGAAACGGCCGTGTCTACAAAGGAATTACCAATTTATAATGTAGCTACTGAGGAAAAGAAAGTTGCTTTTACTATGAACTGTGCATGGTCGCAATTGCCATTGGGATAGAAAATAAAAAGTAGAATTGATATGCCTAGTATTTAGAAGGATAGTTTAAATTACTATTCTTTTTTATTAGCTTAAATAGGAGGTGATTAATGAGTGACTTTATCAATAGAAATACAAAAAAAGCCAAATGTAGAAGATCAAAGGAAAGTATGTAAATCGAATGAAGTATTTGAGCTAGAAGAAGTTCAAGAGATAAAAGATGCTGTTCAAGAACATCTTCTATTTATAGGATTAGATACAAAAAATAATATTAGGAATATTAGTCTTTTGGGAGTAGGAAAAAGTAATATGATAGAAGTAGACCTTAAATCTATTGTAAGAACAGCATTAATTACAGCGAGTGACAAAGTAATTTTAGTTCACAACCATCCATCAAATGAAGTTGAACCTAGTATATATGATAAAGATTTTACCAATGTAATAAATAAATTGCTAAAGACATATGATGTTGAACTATTAGACCATATTATAGTGGGAAAAGATAAGTATTTAAGTATGGGAAAAGAAAAATTAATTAGCAAGGAATATGTAACTGATAGAGGAGAGTTCACTAAAGAAGCTTTATTAATGGAAGAAAATCATAAATTAAAAGAAAAAATTCACAAATTGACTAATGAATTACAGCAATATAAAAAAAGAGAACAAGAAGAGGAAGATGAGTTCGAGTAATTTGCCTAAATAAGAATAAAAAAGCCACAAAATCGATTGTGAGCGAAATGAGAAAATAAATAGGAGGGATATTTAATGAAATATAAAAGGTATTTTTTAACAAGCGAATCTGGTGTTAGAATAGATATATGGACACATTTTATGAGAGAGTGTATAATAAATTAT
>CAOJVB010000060.1 GCA_948444845.1 uncultured Clostridiaceae bacterium
CCCCCCCCCCCCCCCCCCCCCCCCCCCCCCCCCCCCCCCCCCCCCCCCCCCAACCCCCCCCCCCAATTCTCTCACGTCCCAATTTCTTCTTTTAGTTAACTTTCCTTTGGATTAACATACAAAGTTTTATTATTAAAATAAACAACCATTCCAGGCTTACTACCTGAAGGTTTTTTTACATTTTTTATAAAGCAATAATCTACAGGTACGTTAGAAGAAAGTTTTGCTTTGCTATGAAAAGCCGCAATTTGAGCACAAGCAATAATAGTATGTTCCATTACATTTTCTCCATTACATTTTAATAAACAATGACTTCCTCTAATATTTTTAGTATGGAACCACAAATCTTCATTTTTACCAAGTTTAGTAGTTATATAATCATTCTGCTTATTATTTTTACCAACATATAAAGTAAAATCATCAACATTATATGTAATAGGTTCATACTCATCATGAACTTTTCTTTTATTAACTTTATTTTTTTTCACACTAGAATTCTTTTGAGTGTTTTTAAATAAAACATTTTCAGAAATTTCCAAATCAATTTCTTCAAGCTCGGAAGTAGAAGTAGCACTTTCTAGTTCATATATTATACTCTCTAAATAATCTAATTCTTTAGTAGCCTCTAACTTTTGCTTACCCACAATTTCCAAGGTATTTTTTAATTTATTATACTTTTTAAAATACTTTTTAGCATTATATGAAGGTGAAATACTTTTATCTAAAGGAATTTCTATTAAACTATTATTATCATAATAATTTTCTAAACTAATAGAAGAAACATTAATACTATTGTCAATTCTATAAAGGTTAGAAGTAATAAGTTCACCATATATCCTATAGGTATCCATGCTTTCACATTCTTTAAGTTTCAAATTTATATTATTAACTTTTTTAGTTATCTTTTTAAGAGCTGAAAGAACCAATTTTAAAAGATTGTTTTTGTAATTCACTAAAATCTCATTGCCTTCCTTTTGATTATAAAAATCATCTAAAAAGAAATTGGTCTGAAGCATATTATTTTGTAGGGGAGAGCATTGCTCGTCCGTATCAGCAACAAATTGTTGATTTTGAATATATGTAATTGTTTTGTTGTAGGGGGCGCACTTTGGGCGACTTGTGTAAGCAACACCATTTGATTTATAAACCATTGTATAATCTTTATTATTTATAGGAACAGCTAAAACATTATTAGTTCCTAAATTTTGTATAATATCTTTTATATACTTATATAAGTTAGCTACATCTTTAGCAGAATAATCAGTATCAGAAATTTTTAAGATATCTAAAGTAGATAAAATAAAGGCCTTACTAATTCCACTAAAGCTATTAGGAATAATATTAGAAAGTTTCTCATTTTTTACTAAATTAATAAATCTATCTAATTCTATTTTACAAATATCCAACTTATCAGCAGGAGGGTTTATATATTCATGAGCAGGAAGAATATCTCTACAAGAATTAGAAAAACTATCTAGATGTCTAAGGCTATCAATAATAATATTTTTATCATTAAGCAAAATAACATTACTATGTTTCCCCATAAGTTCAATTACCAACTTTTTACTAACTAAATCATTAAGTTCATTGTAGCTTTCTAAATCAATAAAAACAATTCTCTCCAAACAATTACTATAAATATCAGTTATACGGCTACCAAGCAAATGCTTTCTAAGTAACATACAAAAATTAGGGGCATTTAAAGGGTTGGGCTTACTGTTAGTAGTCAAATTCATTCTATAATTACTAGAAGATATAGAAATATTCAAGGCATAATTTTTCCCACTACAATAAATACCTATAATAATCTCATTTTTATTAGGCTCAAAAACTTTATTAATTTTTCCACCAATAAGTGTATTTTTAAGTTCTAAAACAACTTGTTTTGTAACAATTCCATCAAAGGCCATACTAAACTCCTATCTATATATACATTATTTTTATAAAAGTAAAACTATATTTACTATCAATACATAATATACAACAATAATTAAATAAAAACAAGTAAGACAAATATATTTTAAAGAAAAATACAAATTACAATATAAAATAAAATCGCTCTTACATTAAAATAAATTGCTCTAAATTGAGAATTACATCTTTTGCGAAAAAATACTAATAAAAACTGCAAAAACTCTTGACATTCTAAGATTAGATAGATATAATGCAAGAAATGAACATCTTAGGAGGAATAAACTTATATGAAAGAAAGCAATATGTTTTATTCATTAAATAATAATTACAAAGAAATGAGTGACGAAGACTTAGTAAATAGTTCTAAGTCTGGGGATAGAAATGCGCTTGAATACTTAATAAATAAGTATAAAGAACTTGTTAATATGAAAGTTAGCAAATATTTTATAATTGGGGCAGAAAAAGAAGACATAGTACAGGAAGGTCTAATAGGCTTATATAAAGCGATAAAAAGTTATAGTGGGGATAAGCAAAATTCATTTAAAACATTTGCCAATATGTGTATAGAAAGGCAACTAATAACAGCAATAAAATCATCTAATAGGCAAAAACATATGCCACTTAATTCATATTTATCATTAAATGAATCAGCATATGAAAATGACGAAGAGACAAGCCTATTTGATACATTCAACTCACATCAAATAGAAGATCCCTTAGAAACAATAACAAAGCAGGAATACTATAAATCAGTAGAAATAGCAATAGATAAATCACTAAGTAATTTTGAAAAACAGGTATTAAACAGATACATGCAAGGAGAAAGCTATATACAAATAGCCGAGAAATTGGACACACCAGTAAAATCTATAGACAATGCAATACAAAGAATAAGAAAAAAAGCAACAGCAAATTTAAATGTAAGTGAATTATAAATGTGTAGGTACAAAAATAAATTACAGATATGTAAGGGCACGGTGCACCGTGCCCAATATAATATACTGCTAAAATACGCTGTCATAGCTCAGTAGGTAGAGCACTACCTTGGTAAGGTAGAGGTCACGGGTTCGATTCCCGTTGTCAGCTCCATTTTATAGCAACTTACGAACTATAAAGTTTGTAGGTTGTTTTTTTCATATCTATAATTAAGAATGCTCCCTTTCTAGAAAGGAGGGCATTTTTTATGTTTGAGTTTGAAGTAATACAAGATTTAAAGCCAAATGATGAAATACTAAAACTTATTAAAGATTATAATTACATAATTAAAAATGGTGAAATTAAGCATTTAAAGGGGACTAATTTACAATTTATTAACCCAACTGAATATTCGATTACATATCCTACTACTCTTACTATTTACGAATATAAAGTAAATGAAATAGCCAATAAAAACTTTTACATTAAAGAATATAAGCAAAAGTATAATCTCAAAGAAATTAAGCAAATTCTCATAAAATTTTAAAAGTTAATCTTATATTTTGAAATTCACAAAAAATTTTCACAAACAATAGGTGCAAAGATGAACTTTGACTTTGCAAACATGAGAGAAGATGAACTCTTTTTGAAAATTTGATTAACAAAACCTTAAAAAATTCACAGGAAATATAGGAGGTAATATTTTATGAGATGTGGAATTTATGTAAGAGTATCGACAGATGACCAAAGAGATAATGGATATTCTATTGATTCACAACTGCGAATGATAAAAGAATATTGCGAGAAAAACAATTATGATATTGTAGATGTGTACAATGATGCAGGACATTCTGGAAAAGATTTAATGCGACCAGAAATGCAAAGATTACTAAAAGATATCAAATCACACAAAATCGAAGTAATAGTTGCTATTAAAGTAGATAGATTAACAAGAAATAATTATGACGGATTTTGGCTTTTAAACTATTGTGAAGAACATGATGTTAAAATCGAGTTAATACTTGAGCCTTATGATGTATCT
Organism: uncultured Clostridiaceae bacterium; assembly: GCA_948444845.1. GTDB lineage: Bacteria > Bacillota > Clostridia > TANB77 > CAG-508 > UMGS1663. Next base: position 3,872 of record CAOJVB010000060.1, read on the forward strand.
ACTGCAAATGGTGAAATGATATTTGGTATGAATTTAGTATTTGGTCAAAGAGAGAGAAAAGAAATTGGAGCAAGAACCAAAAGAGCAATGGAAGAAATGGCATTAGAACATATCCACCCTAGTAAAGCACCCTATGGCTATATTAGAAATAGTGAAACTGGACATTTAGAAATAGAATACATTGAAGCACAAGTTGTTAAAGAAATATTTGAGCTATGTAAGCAAGGTAATTCAAGTAGAGGAATTGCAACAGTTATGAAAGATAGCAATGCTTATTTAAAAACAGGAAAATGGACAAGTGATAGAGTTTATAAGATATTAACTAATTCTATTTATATAGGTATATTTGAATATGGTAAATATTGCAGGAAACCACAAGATATTTTAAGAGTTGAAAATTATTGTGAGCCAATTATAGATATGGAAACATGGAATATCACAAGAAAAGTTTTGGAAAGAAATAAACATTCAAATTATGGAGAGCATATACATTTATTTACTGGCATTGTAAGATGTCCTACTTGTAGGAAAATACTGTCTTCTACAAACTCTGTTAAATATAGTGGAACACCAAAAGAAAAAGTATATTATCATTTAACTTGTAAGAATCCAAATTGCAAATCGAAAGGATTACATTATAGTTCAGATAAAATAGAACAAAAATTAGTTAGAGTTTTAAATGAATTAACAAGATATATGTATGAAATGGATAGTGAAATTATAGTATGTAATTCTATTAAAACAAAGGACATTAAAAATATAGAAAAGGCTATTGAAAAGTTAAAAATGCAAGAGAAAAAGTTAGTAGATTTATATTTAAGTTCTACCTTAAATGTAGAAACAATTAACTATAAAAACGATGTAATTAAAAAAGAAATTGAAAACTTGAATAAGAAGAAACAACAAATTGATCCAAATAATGACTTTAAAGAGTACACAATAGAACTATTAAAAAAGTTAGATTGTAATGTAGAAAATGGCAAAATTATATCTAATAACAAAATTGCATTTACATTTATCTTTAATAGTCTAAAAAGAAAAGCAAAACAAGAATTAATAAAAAAATTAATTGATTGCATAGAAATAAAAAGAGACAAAAATTATAATATTGAAATTACAAATGTTAAATTTACAGAAGAATTTATTTCAAAAAGTAGCAAAGCATATATAAAATATTTATATGAAATCTTGAAAAATAATAACATTGGATTTATCTATAAAGAAGCAATTGATAGTATAGAATTAGAAAAATTAAAAGAGGACTATTTTGTATTTTCAGATGAAAAAATTGGAGAATATTCAAAAGAAGAATTAGAAAAATATGTAGAGCTATTACAAGAGCATTTTTATACAGATGGAGTTATAAATTGTCCATACATTGAAAATGGGAATATGATAGATAATTTAACATTAATACCAATAAATATAAGCAAAAATGGTAAGGAGGAAGCAAATTATGAAGCATCTTAATAAAGAAAATATAAACAAAAATCAAGCAGAAACAATAGAACAGTTTAAAGTGCTTTCATATTTAAAAAGCACATTTAATCTTGATGAAATTGAACTATATTTATATGATAAAACTACAATAAAGTTAATTGATAAAAATAAAGTATAAGCATATTTTAAATATAATAAACAAACTAAAAAAGTAGAATTTCATGAAAAACTACATTCAAAAAATGAATTAGGAAGATGAGATTTGGAAAAAATCTTGTCCCAGCAAGCACTGAATTTGGATATACGCCAAATTCAAATATGGGAACTTCGTCCCCAATCCCCAAAAATAAAAATAAGAAAGAAGGAAAGATTATGAATAATGAAAAAGTAAATTATTTAATTGATATAATAAAAAATATGGATATAGAAAATAAATTAAGACTTGCAATATGTATGAGCGATAATTATAGTTATACTAATTTAAAATATGATAAAACACAAATGTATAAATATTTTGATAATTTACTAAAAGAAATTAATATAGAATACAGAACAACAACTATTAATTTTGCAAACTATCCTTACATAATGTTTGCTATATCAAAAGTTATAGAAATGAATTCAATAGAACAAAATAGAGTAGCATTATATTTGTTTAATAGTATAAATTCTAAAATAAAAAATTATAAAACTCTTGACAATACAAAACAAATGTTTTAAGATATATACAATGAGAAAAGGACGTGAGATTATGGAAGAAAATCAATTAGCAATACAAAACGGATTAGATAACGAAGAAATAAAAAATTTAATATATACAATAAGAGGTAAGCAAGTTATGTTAGATAGTGATGTTGCAAGACTTTTTGAATATGCAACTAAAGACCTTAATAGAAATGTTAAAAATAATATAGAAAGATTTCCTGAATATTATTGTTTTCAATTGACTAATGAAGAATATAAATCTTTAAGGTGCAAAAATTTCACCTTAAACGAAAATGGAAGAGGACAACATAGAAAATATCTGCCATATGTATTTACTGAATATGGAATTACTATGCTTGCTGGACTATTAAAAAGTGAAGTGGCAGTTAATGTAAGTATAAGAATTGTAAATACATTTATAGAAATGAGAAAATTTTTATCTTCTAATAATCAAATATTTGAAAGATTAACAAGTGTAGAATATAAATTATTAGATCATGATAAAAAATTTGATGAAGTATTTAATCTGCTTCAGCTTGAAGAAAATATCAAACAAAGAATATTTTTTGATGGTCAAATATTTGATGCATATAGCTTAATCATAGATATTATAAAAAGAGCAAATAACAAGATTTTAATTATAGATAATTATATTGATGATAGTATTTTGAAAATGTTAGCTAAAAAGAAAAATAATGTGGAAGTAGTTATTTTAACATCTGATAAAAGTAATATTGAAAATTTAGATGTTAAAAAATTCAATAAAGAATATCCTGTCCTAAAAGTTGCTAAAACTAATAAATTTCATGATAGATTTATTATAATAGACAACAAGGAAATGTATCATCTAGGAGCTTCTATAAAAGATTTAGGAAAAAAATGCTTTGCAATTAATAGAATTGAAGATATAGAAATTATAGGAAAGATTATTAATTTGTAAATATTTGAAGTCGCAATTTGCGACTTCAATACAATCATAAAAAATATTATTTGTATTCTGGATTTAATGATTTATAATATTCTCTAGGTGCATTACATATTTTATACTTTTCCCCATTTTCTACTTGATTAATTATATCATGTGCAGGTTCTAAAGTAGCATCAATTTTATCAGCAAAATTAATAATAATTACTTCTAACATTTTAGGCAAAACAAGAATACCCCACTCACTAAACTCATTCATATGGCTACCTATCATATGTAATACTTGATTTTTAAATTCTTCACTTAATTTATATTCTGATAAATAATTTTCTACTAAATGTGTTCCTTCGTATGAATGACCTAAAAGTTGAGAGCCATTATGCTCGTATTCAGATTTATTATTCCAATCAGTATAATTCTTAGTTTTTCCAATATCATGTAATAAAGCACCAAATATGACTAAATCGGAGTCTACATTTAAATTTGGATATAACTCCATTATGTTTATAGCATTTCTTGTTACACAATATGTATGATACAAAAGACCACCTTTAAAGTAATGATGAGAACCTGTTGTAGCAGGTTTATTTATAAGTTTTTCTTTATAATCTAATAATATTTTTTCACAACAATCTTTTAAATTTTGATTTTTTATTTTATCTTTAAATACAATACATTTATCAAATATATCTTCTAAATCAATATTCATAATATCCCCCAATTATTATTCTTCTAAAATTTTTTGTTCTAGCATATGAAATGTATTTTCTAATATCTCTATTCTATTAAATGAAGTATCGACATACCAAATATCTAATTCTTTGCATTGTTTTTCATATTCTTTGCTTTTAGCTATCCAATGTTTAGAATGTTCTAATATGTGTTCATCGTTTCTATCATATGTCCAATCTCTTTCGGTCTCGTATTTTCTAATTTCTTCAAAGTGCTGTTTTATAGATTGATTTGGTGTTCCTAAAAAAAGTAAAACAGTATCATCTTTATTAAACAATTTAGCTGCTTTTTGAGGTGTAATATCACACGTTTCAACAATATAGTTAAATATTCCTTTGTTTCTTTTTATGCTTTTATAAAATAAACAAGATAAGAAATTAGGAAAATCTTCTATCATTCCGATTCCACCTTTACTGTTTATATTATTATTAGGTAAAATTTCTTGAAAAGCCCATCTAATATCATCTCCAATAATAATATGATAATTATGGTATTTTTTTGATATCATTTTTGAAAGTGTAGATTTTCCAGATCTTGAACTTCCAAATATTGCAATATTTTTCATAAGCATTCTCCTTTATTGTATTAAATCTAACATTAGTTAATGAAATTATACAATAAATGCAAAGAAAATCAAATACTTCTATTGAAATTTAACAATAATTTATATATAATACTTTTAGAAAGAGAACAAGAGAGTTCGTAACTTGTAAGAATATCGCTCCATTGTCGAATTATGATGAAGTTTCAAAAAAATGAAATTTTGTCATTTTTTGTTATAGCATATAATTTGATAAGCAAAAATTTGAAGAAAATATATTGATTTTATATAAAAAATATGCTAATATATATATGAGCGGTATCCAAGAAACTTTCGAAGCCTTGGGTCATTTTTTATATATAAGGAGTGCTAATGAAAGAATATAAATCAAATGAGGAACTAGTGAATTACTTATCATCAAAAGGAGTAATTATTTCTAATAAAAAAGATGCTTTAGAAAAAATTGAAAGGTATACATATTATTCAATTGTTAATACATATAAAAATATTTTTAAAGATAAAAATGGAGATTACATCAATAATGTTTCATTTGATGATATATATGCTATATTTGAATTTGATAAGAATCTAAAGAACATAGTATTAAAATATTGTCTAGAAATAGAAACAGTTATAAAATCAATTATGGCAAATCAAATTTCTAAAATATATGGTATAAAAGACTATTTAAATATTTCTAATTGGGATAATAAAATAAATGTAGAAATAAGGGAAAACTTGCTTAAAAAAATTAATAATGAAATTGAAAAAGATTATAATGTTCATACTGCTGTAACACATTATATAGACAAATATGGATTTGTTCCACCATATGTATTAGTTAAAATTCTTACATTTGGTGTAGCAAGTAGTTATTATGGATTACTTAAACAAAGTGATAGACAAGCAATAGCAAAATACTTTAAAATATCAGATAAATTATTAAAACAAATATTAAAGAATTTAACAACAGTAAGGAATGTAGCAGCACATTCTGATAGATTATATAATTATACTAGTAAATTTTATATTTCTTTTAAACTTATTGATGAGAACTATATAAAATCAGATAATATAACAAACTTGTATATGGTAGTAAGATGTATGGAGAGATTATTAACTAAGGAACAGTATAAAACATTATATAATTCTATATATGAAGAGATTAAAAAAATGAATGAAAAAGTAAAATCTATCAAAATAACAAAAATTACAGAAATAATGGGATTCCCTATGAATAAAAAGTAGTAAAATAAATATAATAGTAAAGAACGGTACTTAGAAAACTTTCGAAGCTCTAAGTCATTCAA
>CAOJVB010000061.1 GCA_948444845.1 uncultured Clostridiaceae bacterium
ATTTGCAGTATAAAATTAAAAAAGATACTGAAAGATTAGAGAAAATTGTAAATCAGGTTGAAGAAAAAGAATCTTCATATAATTCTTATATGAAATATGACAAGCAAATTGAAGATATTTCTTCTTTAGGAAAGCAAAAGAGATTTTCTAAAAAAGTTGAATTAGAGCAAGAAGATTATGAGAATTTAACACAATATGCTAAGAAAGGAATTGTTGCAGATAAAGAGATATATGAACTTAAATGTAGAATTGATAATTTAAGAAATGCAGTAGATAAGTGGAAATCTCTATATGATGATATTGTAGATAAAACAAAAGATTATTTCCATGCTATAAAACTTGCACCACAAAAAGTTGCAAATTTCTTTAAAAGTCTCTTTGATAAAGAAAAACAAGATGAGATAGAAAGACAAAGACTGGAACAAGAAAAAATACAAGCTGAAAGAAAAGCTCGTGAGCAAACAAGACTTGAAAAGCCAAAACTTAAAAACTCTCCTGAGTACAAGAAAAGGAGGGCTGACAGAGATGCAAGATAATGAAAAAATATATAAAATTGAACTAACTGATGAAGAATATGAGTATGTAGAAAACTTAAAAAAAGAATATTATAAAAAATTAAGTAAAATGACTAAAGAAGAAAGATTGCAATATTTTAGAGATAACTATTGTAATGAGCAAAAATTGAACTTTGAAAAAGAAATAAACGGCACAATATACAAAGTAAATACTCACTTTGATACGAATGCTGAAGAAAGTATTTTGAATAAATTTTTTAGACTTACAAAAAAACTTTAAAAATTACTTGAAGTATTAAAACGGATATGGTATTATGTGAACACTACAAATTAAAACTTTGTAACACTTTATATCTTATTCGGCTGTCTAAAGGAAAGGAGTTGTTATGGGACAGTCAAATAACGAAAAAATAACTGCTTTATACTGCCGTTTATCAAGAGATGATGAACAGCTAGGAGAAAGCAATAGTATTAAAAATCAAAAATCAATTTTAAGTAAATATGCTAAAGATAATCATTTTATAAATACTAGATTTTTTGTAGATGATGGATATTCTGGAACAAGTTTTACAAGACCTGCATTTATGGAATTAATGGAATTAGCAGAACAAGGAAATATTGGAACGATTATAGTAAAAGACCACTCAAGACTTGGTAGAAATAGACTTATAGTAGGTCAATTATTGGAAGAAGATTTTGTTAGACTTCGGTATTAGATATATAGCTATAATGGATAATATTGATACTGATAAAGGACTTAATGATTTTCTTCCTATACAAGATTGGTTTAATGAAATGCATGCTAAAAATACAAGTCAAAAGGTTCGAGCAGTATTTAAAAATAAAGGTAATTCGGGTATTTCTATTACAAGTTGTCCACCTTATGGTTATTTAAAATCTCCAGAAGATAGTACTAAATGGATAATCGATGAACCAGCTGCAAAAATTGTAAGAAAAATATTTAACTTATGTATTAGTGGTTTTGGTGCAACACAAATTGCTAAAATTTTAAAAGAAGAAAATATAATGACACCAACTGAATACAAACAAAGCATAGGATTAAAAACTAATACTAATTTACCAGAAGAAAAATATTTTTGGAGTGCTAGAACAATAAGTTGTATTTTAGATAGACAAGAATATATTGGGGATACTGTAAACTTTAGAACTGCTAGAAAATCTTTTAAAGATCATACTAAAGTTCATTTTCCAAAAGAACAATGGAAAATATTTAAAAATACTCATGCTCCTATTATTGATGAAGAAACTTGGAATACTGTTCAAAGGATTAGAAATGGAAAAAGAAGAACTACTAAAACAGGTAAAGTAAGTATATTTTCTGGTCATCTATTTTGTAAGGAATGTGGAGCTAAACTTTATTATTGTACTGCTAATAATTTTACACCAGATAAAGATTTTTATAGATGTTCAAACTATAAAAATAATTCTACAAAATCTTGTACTAGTCATAATATAAAGGATATTGTACTACGAGAATTAATATTAGATAATATTAAACAAGTAATATCTTATATTTCATCTTATGAAGATTTGTTTATAAAAGAAAAACTGGCAACTTCACTAGAAGAACAACAAAAAGAAGATATTACTAATAAAAAATTATTATCACACTATGAAAAACGAGTAAAAGATATTGATAAATTGATACAGCATATTTATGAAGATAACATTTCTGGTAAAATTACTGATGATAGATTTGCAACTTTATCATTAAACTATGAAAAAGAACAAAAAGATTTAAAAGAAAAAATTAATGAATTATCTACTACTATTGATAAAACTAAACAAGAAGAAATTGATTTAACAACTTTTATTGATAAAGTTAAGAAATATACTGAAATTAAAGAACTAACACCAGAAATTGTAAATGAATTAATTGATAAAATATATGTATATGAAAAAACTAAGTTGAACGGTAAGAAATATCAACAAATAGACATTTACTATGCAGGAGTTGGAATAATAGGTATTCCACTAAATGAATATGAATTAGAAAATGCCTTTCAGCAAAGTATTAAAAATATAAAAACAGAATAGGTTTTAAACTATACTGTAAACCTCAAAGGAGTACTTTACCAATAAATGTCCTTATTGGAAGTACTCCTTACTGATTGATTTTCATATCTATCTGTTCAATAGTTCGAACAGAAACGTCGTTGGAGCGGGTAGCGAGAATCGAACTCGCGCTATCAGGTCGGAAGCATGACATTCTACCACTAAATTATACCCGCAAATGGATTTAAAATTATTATATATTAATTTGTAAAATATTGCAAGTAAAATTTTAAACATTTAATATAGAGTATGTAAAAACTTCATTCCATTATTAAAGTAATAAAGGAAATGAAGTTTTAAATAAATATTGAATTTTACAGAATCATAAATAAAATTTACAAATATTTTTTTAAAGTTTCAACACTATCTTCTTGCATAACAACGAAATCATTTAAAACATCTTTTACATCTTTAGAAGCATTAGGGTTTTGATTAATAAGTCTTCTACCCTCAATAATTCCCATATTAGTTCCTTGCATTAATAGCTCAGAAAGTTTAGAAGTAGTATCATCATTCATAGTTTTCATTTGAATTCCATACCAAGTCATAGCCTTATTCATAGCATTTGTTTCGTGAGGGTCTTTGTTACTATAATTTGAATATATATCATTAACTCTATTAGATATCTTTTTATATTTATTATATTCAATATCTAAAACTTCTTTAAAGGTATCATCTTTTACTTTATCAGAAACAAAAGAAATAGCGTCCATTCCCATTGTAGCACCTTTATTGACTTCATCTAAAATATTTAAATTTTGATTTTCCATTTAAAATCACATTCCTTTCATAAAATAAAATTTCTAATATTAATATACCCTAAATTAAGAAAATAAAACAAAAAGATAGAATAGAAACTTAAATTTTGCATTTACTTTTACAGAAAGATATTAATAAATTTATGAAAAAAATTTCTGATATATATAAAAATTGACTTTTTTTACTTTTTATGTTAATATATTATTGTAACAGTCTATTTTAATTTATGGAGGGTTCACTTTATGACGTTAAACAATGATGTAAAAAAAAGATATACTATAACTGTTCTTGATGGAGAGGGCGATAAAGTAACTAAATTATCAAATGTTTCTTTAAAAAACTTTACAAGTAACCTTGTCATTGTAGTGGATTCTAATGGTAAAGAGCATATCTTTACTGGAGGAGCTCTTGGTATTTTGCTTGATGAAGTTTAGGCAAAAACAAAAAGAAGAATTGCTTTGTAGCTCTAAAACTAGTGTGTCAATAGCTGTCAAAATGGACAGGCTGATATTGGCACACTTTTCTAAGTTACTGTTCAGACTATATCTAATTTATTAATTTATTCAATGTGTTGAAACTCTAAATTTTTATTAAAATGTCTTAAATTTGATTTTCACAATAAAAATATTTCTGGACTGAACAGTAACTTTTCTAAATCCACATGCAAAAAAATAAAGAAAAAACTCTTTGACAAACTCAAAACAACATGATAGAATAGATAAGTGGCAAATGGAAACGAACATTATTAAAAAATAATGACTAACGAACAACACAAAATAAAATGTGTTGTTTTTTGTGCCAACACGAAATTAAAATTTTAATAAAGAAGTTAGTAGTCAGAAGTTAGAAAAAAGAAATATAGGATTAAAGTTTTATCAAACAACTTGCACTTCAAAGAACTTGCAAAAAAATCCAACTTCCAACTTCCAACATCTAACTTCCATAAAAAAGGAGGAAAAGAAAATTGGAAAGAGAAGAAAATATTTTAGGAAAAGAAAAAATAGGAAAATTAATTAGAAAATTTTCTGTTCCATGTATTATATCTTTACTAGTAAACTCACTATACAATATAGTTGACCAAATATTTATTGGTTGGGGAGTAGGATATTTAGGAAATGGAGCAACTAATATAGTTTTTCCATTAACCATGGTATGCTTAGCCTTTGCATTAATGTTTGGAGATGGAACATCAGCATATTTAAGTTTAAGGCTAGGAGAAAAGAAAGAAAAAGAAGCAGGTAAGGGTGTTGGAAATGGTATAGCAATATCAATAATACTAGCTATACTTTTATGTGCCATAACATTAATATTTTTACCACAATTATTAAACTTATTTGGTTGCACAGAGGCTCTAAGAACATATGCGTTAGGTTATGGCTATATAATAGGTATAGGCTTGCCATTTATGATGGTAGGAACAACATTAAACTCAATAATTAGAGCAGATGGAAACCCAAAATATGCAATGACCTCAATGGTAGCAGGAGCAGTGCTAAATATTATATTAGATCCAATATTCATATTTGTATTAAAAATGGGAGTAGAAGGAGCAGCAATAGCAACCGTTATAAGCCAAATAGTAACATTTGTAATGAATATAATGTATATTAAAAGGTTTAAATCTGTAAAAATAGGAAAAGAAGAATTTAAACTAAAAGTAAATGTATTACAAAAAGTATCAACATTAGGAATAAGTAGTTTTATTACACAAATAAGTGTAGTACTAGTAATAGCAGTTGAAAATAACTTATTAGGAAAATATGGAGCAAATTCAAAATTTGGATCAGAAATACCAATTACAGTATTTGGTATTGTTATGAAAATAAGTCAAATACTAAATAGTATAATAATAGGAATTGCAGCAGGTTCACAACCAATACTTGGCTATAACTATGGCGCACAGGAAAATGGATAGAGTAAAACAAACACTAAAAATAGTATTAGGAGTAAGTGTAGTAATTAGTACAGTAGCATTTATACTATTCCAAACAATACCAGATAAATTAATAATGATTTTTGGTAGTGGAGATGCAATATATATGGAATTTGCATGTATAGCATTTAGAACATATTTAATGTTATGTATATGTAATGGAATACAAATTCCAGCAGGAATATTCTTCCAAGCAATAGGTAAAAGTGCAAAAAGTGCAATACTCTCACTATCAAGACAAGTATTATTTTTAATACCTGCAATGATTCTACTAGGACAAACTTTTGGAATGAAAGGTTTCCTATATTCAGGGCCATTTGCAGATGGCTTAGCATTTATAATAGCAGGAATATTACTTATAATAGAAATAAAACATCTTGGAAAGCAAAAAGTACATAGTGAAGCATTAGAAGACGATACATCAGAAGACAATAAATTAGATAAGCACATGATAATAACAATATCAAGAGAATATGGTTCAGGTGGAAGATATGTAGGAAGACTAATTGCAGATAAATTAGGAATAAAGTTTTATGATAAAGAAATAGTAACTAAACTAGCAGAAAGGACAGGACTATCAGAACAATATATAGAAAATAATGAGCAAAAGAAAGAACTATTGGCAAACCTAAACAATGGTTACTACTTTGGATTAAACAACAGTGATGAGTTATTTTTAGAAGAAACAAAACTAATAAAAGAACTAGCAAATAAAGAATCATGTGTAATAATAGGAAGATGTGCAGACTTTATGCTAAAAGGCAGAAAAAATGTATTAAAAGTATTCATATATAGTAACATGGAAGACAAGATAAATAGAGCAACCACATATTACGAACTAGACAAAGAAAAAGCACAAAAAGAAATAACTAGAATAGACAAATTAAGAGCAAATCATTACAAATACTATACAGAAAAAGAATGGAATGACTATTCAAATTATGATATATGTATAAATACCGCCACATTGGGAGTAGAAAAAACAGCAAAATTAGTGTGTGATGTAGTAAAACAAAAAGAAGCAATTCTATAATAGAAAAAATAGAAAAGAAAAACTGAAGGCGTTAACCCTCAGTTTTTCTTTTAGATTTTATAAATAAGTCGATTTTTTCATGAATGTAAGAAATAAGCATAAGAATAAACATAGTAGGAATGTAAGCAATTAATATACTAATAGGTACAAAGAAAATTGCTATTAATACTAAAAATATGTTTCTTGAATTTTTAACAGATTTTATATATTCCTTTTCAGATTCGTAACTCTTAGTTTTTTCTATAACCTTTAAATCTTTAGATAATGTTACATCCATATAAAGTGAAGGAGCGTAATCAAAATTTTCATCATAATTTAGGGAATAATGAAGTTTTATTTTATTTCCATCATATTCAGTATTATAAGATGCAACATACTCTGGAATATCTAACAAATTATACCCAGAGCCTTTTACTATAAGTATGTCATATAATATGCCATATACGTTGTCTAGACGTTCAATATTTTCATATGAATAACTACTAAGTTCATATTTAAACTTATTCATTGTAATATGCCCATAAATTATAGCAGAAATTATACCAATAATAAAAGCAATAACTATTAATAGTGTAATTGATTTATTAAACTGCTTTTCATCTGTTACTGGAGAGCACATTTCATCAAAATAATACCGTTTTTCTTTTTTGTTCATAAAAATACCTCCTGAAAATAATAATTTTATAATAGTTATATATATAAATAACCTAAACGAACAGGATTAAATAAATTAATATACATAACTATATCATAAATAGAACACTAATGCAACATAAAGTAGTAAATTTTTAAAAATTTACGCATGTAGAATAATGTCGATATTTTACGATGAAAAAATCTTGAAAATTACATAAAAGTGTGATTTAATAAGATTATTAGATTACATAAAAACATTCATTCTGTTTAACTAAAATTTATTCAAAAAACTTATTTCAAAATTTAAATCTTTAAAAACCAAACAAAGTTAAATAAAAATTAAAGTAAAGGAGGTAAACTATATTTTATGCAATTTAAAATATAATTGGAAGGAATAGTATATGGAAGAAAAAATGACATTATTAAAGCCTAAAATAGATGTAGTATTTCATGCTTTATTTAGAAAAGGAAATGAAGAAATAACAAAAGCTATTATAAAGGCCACAACAAAAGAAAAAATAGAAAAAATAAATTTAGATAATGATAGACATGAAATAGGAAGATATCCAGAAGAAAAGTTAGGGATATTAGATTTAAAAGCAACCCTAGATAATGGAACAATTTGTAACATAGAAATACAATTAGCAGATAATAAAGACACAGTAGAAAGATTTCTGTTTTATTGGAGCAGAATATATGGAGGTCAATTAGTAAAGGGAGATGATTATGGAAAATTAAATAAAGTAATAGGAATTATTATAATAGATTATGAGTTAGAAAAAACAAAAGAAATAAAAGAATTAAGTACGAAATGGAAGATAACTGAAGTATTAACAGGTAAAAAATTAGAGTTGACAGATGTACTAGAATTATATATAATTGAGATACCAAAAGCAAAAGAAATATTAAAAAAGGAACCAACAAATGAACTTGCACAATGGGTTATGTTTTTGAATAATCCAAATGAAAGCGAGGTATCGAAAATTATGAATGAAAATAAAGAAATTAAAGAAGCGATGAATGAATTAGAAAAGATAAGTCAAGATAAAGAACTAAGGAGAATAGCAGAACTAAGAGAAAAAGCAATAAGAGATGAGCAAAATGGATTAAGGCATGCAAGAGAAGAAGGAATAGAAGAGGGAATAGAACAAGGAATAGAACAAGTTGCTAAAGAAATGAAAAAGCAAAAATATACTAACGAAGAAATTCAAAAAATAACAAAACTAACAATAGAGCAAATAGAAAAATTATAATTTTAAAAAAGCAGCTCTTGCAAACTTAAAATCAATATTGTATAATAGTTATAGTTAAATTTAATTATGTTTTAAAAAGAAAACAAGTAATAATTTTATAGTTACAACAATTAAAGAGAGGTAGTGTTTGGCTGAAAACTATCAGAATATAAAATTATGAAATACAATTCTTATAGTAATTAACGTACAAGCTACGAACAGCTTATAATAAGGTATAAACAAAATTTATACGAATAAAGGTGGTACCACGAGTCAAATCGTCCTTTAAAATAAGGCGGTTTGGCTCTTTTGATGTTCAAAATAAAACAAAAAATATGTAGGGGCGATTATTAATCGCCTGTTGCTCCAACGAAATAGCTAAAAATATATTAGCTATTGCTTCGAAGAGCGGGCGATTAATAATCGCCCCTACAATTTAATTAAAAACGTAAGAAAGACCAACTATAAAAAGTCAAGCATTTTTTGAAAAAAATTAAAAAAATTTTCAAGATAAAAATATACATCATAAATAAGCGATTTTCAATATATAAAAACCACTGGTAAATATTGTAAAGAAAAAACAAAAGGCTATTGTTTTGGTATTTCATAAGGTTTGTCATTTTTCAAAACAGCATAAATAATATTACACATTTTCCTTGCAACTGCACCAATACAAG
>CAOJVB010000062.1 GCA_948444845.1 uncultured Clostridiaceae bacterium
TTCGCTCTTTTTTTTTTTATTTTTTTTTATAAAAATTTTTTTTTTTTTTTCCAGCCCCTGGTGGTGGAGGTTTCCTTGCTGTCAACAATCCTCCCCCAAACGCAACGTCCCTACCGTGCGCCTAATAAACAAACCAGCGGTAATATCGCTGGTTTGTTTATTGCTAATTAATATTTTCAATAATAAATCTTTGAGTATGTTCTGTTCCGGAAATCTCCTGAATGTAGAGCCAATACACTCCATTTTCACTTACCTCAAAAGAAGTTCCAAAAATGTCTATTCCGTTTACAATAATGGTATCTCTTATTGTAGTTTCATCAGCCAAATCTAGCTCATTACTTACCTCTGGCTTGTAAAGCTTCTTAATTGAGATTCCCTCTTTACTGTTGAATTCGATACTAACTGAATAAGGAGTTTCAGTTTGCTCTGTTATTTCTGGAATAAGCTTTATTCCGATTTCTTCTACATCAATTTCTTTATTATCACTTGTAACTTCACTTTTTTTCTCTTCTACTTCCTGCTTTTTATCTTTTGGAGATACATTGTATTCTTCAAATGATAGAATATTTTCATATAAACTCCAGAATTCACTTCGATATCCATTTACATGAAACTTATATGTTTGGTTTTCCTTTATTTGTTGCTGCATATTTGAAGAGTCAAATTTTCCTCTTAACATAGTATCATCATTTTTTAATACTACTGTATTTCCATCAAAGTCTTCACAGAATATTAAATAGTAGCCTGCTTCATGCCGCTCCTTATCTGTGACTGTTGCTATACACTCATGGTCTTCTACTGAGTTATAGTAGATAGGTATAATTACTAGATTCAATAACATATACAGCATAAAAAGTACAAAAATACCAATTCCAATTTTTTCACCTGTGTTCATATATAACCTCCTAGTTTGCTCAGTTTTAAAGTTACTTGTGAAGTTCTACCCTCCTTTTTATTATTTTATTTAAAATAATTTTTCTTAACATGTTACTTTTTAAGTATATCACTTTTTATGGAAACTTTCAACAGATTTTCCTCTTTTTCTAAATATTTTTAGCTATTACTTATTCTTCATTTTCTGTCTCATCATATTCAAATTCATATTTTTGCATTTTTGCTTTTACTGGCTTAACTTTTGTGGTGTTTGGTATTACTATTGTGCTTTCTTCTGGTGCTATATATTGTGTTCTTAGTTCTATATCGTCATTTAAATTTTTTTGCTTTTTTTCTTCTTTTTCTTCTCTTCTTTCTCTTTCCTTTCTTTTTTCTTCATTTTGTTTTTCTTCTTTTTTATTGTTCATCTGTTTATTTAGTATATTGTTTGTTTTTTCTATTAGGTCTGGTACATAGTCTAGTAGTCTATCTAATGCACTACTGTGGTTTATTGGCAATAGTTTTACATTGTTTCCTTGTATTACTAAAAATGCTACTGGTGCAATATTTACTCCTGCTCCGCTTCCTCCGCCAAATGGTAATTTGTAGCTAATTTGCTCGTCTTTTTCTTTTTTATTATATTCATTTATTGTTTCTGTACTAAATTCACTTCCTCCTGATGCAAAGCCAAAACCTACTTTTGATATTGGTATTATGATTATATTGTTTGATGTTTCTATTGGCTCTCCTATTATTGTGTTTACATCTACCATATCTCTAATTGAATTCATAGCTGTTAGCATAAGGCCTTCTATTGGATGTTCTATCATCTTTATTACTTCCTTTCTTTACCAAATTGTATATTACATAAATAATATGTACTATTTTTAAGCTAATTATACTATCTAAATTTAAGTTAAAAGTAAAAGTGTTGTATATTGGATTTACTTCATATTTGATTTTCTTAGTATCTTCTTTTTTTACTAGGTGTGGTAATATTATACTTAATAAGCTTGAAATAATTGCTACTGTGTATGATGTTAGGCTTGCATCTTCTATTCCTACATTTATTTTTAAGTTTAATTTTTCTATTCTTACGTTTAGGCATTTTATAATTTTTAGTGTTTCCATATTTATTGGTATAGTTTGTTTTACTTTTTCTAAGTCTATTTCTTCTATTTTCTTATTTGTATATATTTTTCTTATTCTTTTGCTATTTAAATTTAATTTGAATATTTTTATTTTGTTTAGTAAATATAGTTCTAATAGGATTTTATATTTGCCGATTTTCTTTTTTATAATTGCTTAGGTTTAAGTTATCTATTTTTATTTTTATGGTAGAGAGCATTAATATAAGGGAAATTATAGAAATTAATATAAATGTTCCTAAAAAAATAAAAACTAATATCATAATAACCCTCCTTCTTCTAGGTTATTTTAATATTAGTTTTTCCAGTTTTTTCTTTTTTATACAGTTAAAGGCAAGAGATAAATTCTCTTGCCTTTAGGATTTTTTATGGCTATCAATAGTCATTTCCATACAAACGTCTCAACCGTTCTTCTTCCTCTATCATTGCTAAGCCCCTTTCAAACTCATAGCATATTTTTGCATCCTCTTCATCCTGACGACGCTCAAGTTCTTTTCGCCTATTTTCTTCTGCCTTCTGTTCTTCTTTATACAGTTGGTACTCATAGTAAGCTTCTTCCGCTGCTTCTTCCTGGCGACGCTCGAACTCTTCTTGGATTCTCTTTTCCTTTTGCTCTGCTTCATACGCTCTCATCATGTTCTGTTTTTCTGTTCTCCGTGCTGCCATTTTTTCTTCCTCCTTGATAATATCTTGGATTATTACAATCTAAGATTTGAAATAAAACTTTTGGTTTCCAAATTTATTTTATCATATTTTACATAATGTTTCAATAGTTTTTTTATTTTTTCTTCTTGGCTTCCGCGTTGGGGACAGTTCCTAATCTAGCCAGATTATTTTGCTTTTTTGCCTTGTGGTTCTTCTCTATCTTGTTTCCGATTACGAACCGTCCCCAATGCTACTATCCTGCTCTTTTGGCTTTTTCTACTATTATGTCGCCGAATAGTTCTTCTTGTGAGGTTACTACTTTGCTTCTTCTTGATAGTTCTAATAGGCCGGTGAAGGCTGTTACTACTTCTTGTTTGTTGCTTTCTGATACTTTGTATAGTTTGTTGAATATAAATTTTGGTTTTCTTAGTAGTTCTCTGAACATTTCTTTTACTTTGCTTCCTACTGTGTATGTGTCTGTTATTGCTATTTTTTCTATATTTTTAGCATTTTTGTTTAGTCTGCTACTGCTTTTTTCTATGACTAGTGCATACCTTTCTGATATTATTTCTTTTTGGTAGCTTTTTTCTAACTTTTGCTTTGGCAATTCAATCTCTTGCTGCAATCTGTAGCTTCTTTTTGAAAATATTTCATAATTTTCTTTTAGTTTTTTTGATATTTCTTTATATTTTTTGTAGTCTATAATTCTTTGAAGTAGTTCTTCTTCTGTTAGTTCTTTTTCATCTTCTACTTCTGTTGGTAATAAGCTTTTTGACTTTAGGTAAACAAGTGTTGATGCCATTATTAAAAACTCACTGGTTACTTCTAAGTTCATTTCTTCCATTTGGTTTATGTAGTTTATATATTGGTCTGTTATTTCATTTAGGTTTATGTCATATATATTCATTTTGTTTTTATCTATTAAATGGCATAATAAGTCAAGTGGTCCTTCAAAGTTTTCTAACTTTAAATTATATTTTTTTGTTTGCAATGTTAATACGTTTTGCATTATTTTACCTTCCTATTCTTCTATTTTTGCTATTGCTTCTTTTATATTTTCTTCTTTATATCCTTTTTTCATTAGGTATGCCTTTATGTCATTTTCATCCATGTTTACTGCTCTTTTTATCGCTATATTTTCTGCTGATTTTCTTTCGTATTCTTCTAGTTCTTCTATATTTTTTGAAATATATTCTTCTATTATACCAGAAGCTATTCCTTTTGATGAAAGTTTGTATTTTAGTTCTTTTATAGATAAATTTTTAAGTGCAATATATTCACTAACTGCTCTTTCTGCATACATTTCATCTCCTATGTAACCATTTTCTTCTAGCTCTTTTAAAATATCTTCTAACATATTCTCATTTATTATACTTTTGAATTTTGTCTTTATTTCTCTTATTGTTCTTTTTTTGTATATTACATATTTTAATACTTTCGTTTTTTCTCTATCATATTCTTCTACGTTATACATTACTACCTTCTTTCTTTCCCTACATTTTACTACATGAAAACAAAAATAGCAAGATATTTTTTCTTGCTATTTCTATTTATTTTTTTTCAATTTAGTGGGACAACCCCCGTCCCATTGTCCTTTTTCTTTTATTATCTATTATTTTCTTTTTTATCATATCCAAATACATTCATTATTTTTTCATATTCTTCACTTTTAGGTAGAATTTCACCTTGATAAAATCCCATTACATTTCTTAGCATATCAAATTTTTGTACTTTGATAGTATTTCCTTCTTTCCTAAATATTTTGTATTTTGGAAGTGTATATTCTAGTTTTTGTATTAGTTCTACATCATTACTTGCATGTGGAAGTATTCTCTTTTTTCCTGGTCTATTTTGATGTGCAGCACTTCCTTTTCCTCTACATATATTTTCTACATATTCAGATTTATATTGTACTTCTAATTTATACTCAGGATATTCTATATTAAAAAATTTAATATGATATGCTTCATAGCCATTTGATTTCTTCTTATGTTTGTTAGAGTCTGGTATTACCTGCATATTTAGTTTTTTTAGTAGTTCTTCATTTGTTTCTAAGTCTTTATAGAATTCTTTTCCTATTTCTATTATTGCAAGTTCTGTATATGCTACCTTTTCTCTATTATCTTCCGTTTCTTTTCTTCTTTTTAATATTTCTTTTAGTTTTTTATTATCTGTTTCTAGTTCGTCTGGAACATTTGCTACAATAAATTTCATTCCTCTTAAATCATTTGCTCTTATAAAGTTCATTTCATCTTTTAATCTATCTATTTTTATTTTATTTCCTTTTATTGCTTCAATACTACTGTAACGTATAATATCATCTTCTACTAAACCTGATTTAATTGCTGCCTTTTTCCCATATTTTTCATCTAATTCTTCTATTTTGCTTTCTTTATTAGGTATGTTACTTTTTTCTAATTTACCTACTAATATTCTTAGTAATGCTGTTTTTGTGCTATTGCTGATTCCTTCTACCATTATAGTTTCTTCAAACTTTTTTATATCTAATTTTTCTATTTCATTATATAATAAGTTTTTTATTTGGGCTAATGTATATATTATATTTAATTCTTCATTTTCATATATTCTTTCTTTTATTAAGCTATATAGTGTATCTTTTTCTTCTTCATTTATTCCTTCTACTGTATATAATTTAGATAACCTTTCTATTTGCAAATTCTTTATTTTCCCTTGTAAACTTTTAGGTGATTTTTCTCTTGCTTTTGGCATTTCTATTGTTATGCCTTTATATTTATTTAAAAAATATTCTATTATTGCTATGCTAGCGTTATCTGCCCATTTTTCATATTCTTGGTTATTTTTTTAACCCATTTGATTAATGAATGATTCTTCTATAGCACTTCTTTTTACTTTATATTTTTCCTTTAAAGTATTCATAATATATTTCCTTCTTCTTATTTTTTTAATTTTAACGCTTACCATTATACTACATTTAGGCTGATTTGTCTAGTATTTTAGCCAATTGTCATTAACATAATTTCGACTTTTTTTGAGCTTTTTCCTTCACTTTTTACATTTTATTTGAATATTATGTAGTATTAATAAGAATAAGGAGGATTAAAATATGTATAATCGTAGATATAGAAATTGTTGCTGTCAAAAAAATTATAATACTCAAATAATTGAAACAGCCTGCGATGAATGTGGTGTTACAGCTGACTATCATACAGATAATAATGATAGTTCTTCTTGTGACTGTGGTTTCGATCAAGGTGAATCTGTATTCCCTCAAAATCCAGTACTTGCACAAAGTTATGTTCCAATTCAAACTTTGGATAAAACATTTAAGCCTTGTGTTGGTCTAAAAATGGGTACTATTTTTCCTGAGCTTGTTTCACCATACTCACCATGTCAATCTATAGAAGAAATAGCTTTTATAAAAGCTATGAATACTGTTGGAGAGGGGTGTAATAAATGTTAGAGAATAATAGAGAATATAGAAATTGTGGTTGTCACAATAATTGTAACCAATGTAATATGATGTCTAATAATGATAATATGATGGTAGAAAATGAGGACTATCCAAATGAAAATACTCTATCTGCTGGCTTTGGAATGGATAATAATAATTGTAACTGTTGCTGTGAAAAAGGTATGACTCCTAGAATTCCTATGTATTCATATGAATTTACTTATGTAGAACCTGAAACATGCCCTGAAAGAGAAGAAACTAGAGAAGAAATGCTTCAAAACATTCGTTGCTTAGGTTTTGCTGTTGTTGAGCTTGCTGAATATTTAGACACTCATGTAGATGATGAAAAAGCACTTTGCCTTCACAGAGAATATGCTACTAGACTAAATGACTTAAAAGAAAAATATCAAAAGGTTTATGGACCTCTAACAATTAACTTCCCTTGCAATAAGTGGAGATGGATTGAAGAACCATGGCCATGGGAAAGGGGGAATTTCTAATGTGGACTTATAATAAAGTATTACAATACCCAATTAATATAAAATGCCCAAACCCAAGACTTGCTAAGTTTATAATTAGCCAATATGGTGGGCCAGATGGAGAGCTTGCCGCTTCTTTAAGATATTTATCTCAAAGATTTGGTATGCCAGACCAAAATGCTAAGGCTATTCTTAATGATATAGGAACAGAAGAAACAATATGTGTTTAATTGTATAAGTGCCTTAAATACTGGGAAAATGGGACGAGCCCATATTAAAATTTTTGAGAATGTAAAAGCAAATGTTATTATAGTTATAAAATGATTATACAGGAACAAATATATTTTATATGTTTGTTCCTGTATAATACTTTCTATTAAATTCAATAAAATTTTTTCAAAATCATATTTGACAATTCTTAAAAATCTGTGTATAATAAAAATAGAAAATGAGAAACACAGATAATGTTGTGTTACCCAATATAATTGAATTACACCACTAGCTCTGCGAAAGCGTATGTGGTGTATTTTTTATTTGCTCAAAATAATAACCAATGTTATGATTAAGGCAATTGCTATGATAGTCATTCCTACTAATCCAAAGAATAGTAGATATATTAATTGTATTAATATTATTTCCATAGCACCACCTCCATTCTCACAGTTTTAAAACTGTGTATGTAAAGTGGTAACACTCACATCTGCTTTTATCTCATTTTCTATGCTATCTACTATACAACATATATTTCTAAAATACAAGCAAACATTATAAAGTTTTACGATTTTCTCTTAAATTATATTTCATAATATAACTTTATTATCTATATACCCTTATTTCAAACATAAATATATCATATTTAATTTTTAATAACATAAATAACAAATTGTACCTTCAAATCTTTTGGCAATTTATGGAGTTAATATATCAATAAATGAACTATATCATCTTTTTTATAAAAAATTTCATTGTCTACGATTAAATTCTAGGTACTTTAAATCTTGGAGACATATAACTTGTCATCTTAATTATAAAAACATTTATATACCCTATTCGCTCTTATTAGAATTATTGTTTTTAATGAAAAATTATATATATGGCTCTTCAATGGTCAGAAGACCTAGGTCTAAACTATACCCCTTCTGGATTCAATGTTAGGTCTGCCTACATAAAAGGTCTATGTATCCCATTTGACTTTCATAAATTTGCTCACGATGTCGCTCAAACCGACAAAATAAAGTTTCATATCCCTCTTCGCTCTTTTTCCAAAATACTTATTGAAAGTATAAATAAAAGAGTAGACTATATAACCAATCTACTCTTAATTTATCTATATACTTTATTCTATGCAGTTCTTTTTTCTCTCAAATATCTCGCACATTGACTACTACGTTTTTTCGTTCCATCAGATATTGCTTTATTAAATTTATTATTCAAAGTTTCATTTTCTATTTTTAAATTATTATTTTCTACATTTATATTATGATTCTCTATCTTTAAATTAGTATTTTCTATTTTTAAGTTGTTATTTTCTTTCTTCAATCCACTTTTTATTAGTTCTTCTATTGCAACTGCTCCAACTACTGATGCAAGAACTACTCCACAAACTATTGCACATTCATTAACATTTATTATTTTTTGTGGATATTTTCCATATTCCTTAAAAAATAATTTATTCACTGTCTCTTCTGTATCAGCCTTATAATATTTTATACTTATTTCTTTTTGTATATTCAATGCTAAATATTTTGTTTTCTTCAACTATATTCCTCCTATCAAATAAATTCTTAAAATATTATATATTAACATAACGTTTTTGTCAAATTTATTCTGTTTCTTAATTATTCCTGTAAATACTTGTATAACTTATTGTCAAATTAAAATTTTGTATAATAAAATTCTGATTTTACTTCTATATTTCTATATAATGTTAATTTATTACTTCATATATAGCTGTTAGACACACGACGTCAATTATAGAACGATTGTTTTTAGTAAGACATATAATTTATCATCTCAAAAATTAAAATTGCTCAAAATTGTTGTGAGAAAATAAAAAGAAAAAGGGTCGAAACCCCTCTCAAATTTTAATCTTAATATTTTTCTTCTTTTA
>CAOJVB010000063.1 GCA_948444845.1 uncultured Clostridiaceae bacterium
AAGATGTTTTAGTTTGGATTTATAAGTTGGGAGGAAATAAGAATGGAAAAGAAAACTAGAAAAACATTAATTTTAAGTGTAATTGTATGCTTGTTACCAATGATATTAGGGCTTGTATTCTATAACAAATTACCAGAGCAAATGCCTATTCATTTTACAATAGGCGATGTGCCAGATAACTATGCGCCAAAGAATTTTGCATTATTTGGAATACCAGCTATTTCAGCTGTTGTTCAAGCAATATGTATAATATTTACAACAAAAGTAAATAAGTTAAAAAATAATGAAAAGCCTAGAATTGTAAAAATAATGGAATGGTTTATACCTATTCTAACTGTATTAATATATATTATAATGATAGAAGTTCCACTAGGAAGTACCGTATATGTTGGAAAAAGTATATTACTAATTTTAGGAATACTATTTATGATAATAGGAAATTATTTTCCTAAAATGAGTTATAAGGTAGGAAAAGTAATATTTCATCCAACTCCTAAAAGTGAAAAAACATTTAGAAAAATGAGCAAAATTATGGGATATTCTTTTATAGGTATAGGAATATTTTTACTTATGATGATAATATGGGCATAAATTACAATTTTTTAAGATGTAAAAAGCAGAGAATATCTGCTTTTTTTGTACCCATAAATAAAAATTTTAATAAAACTATTGACAAGTGTTATATACTGTTATATACTGTATAACAAGGAGGCGATAATATGAAGATGATTATTAGTAATAGCAGTTCTATTCCAATATATGAGCAAATAAAGAAATCTATTATAAATCAAATATTAGAGGGAGAACTGAATGAAGATGAACTATTACCATCTATTAGAGTATTAGCACAAGATATAAAAATAAGTGCTATGACTATAAAAAAAGCCTATGATGAATTAGAAAAAGAGGGATATTTAAAATCTATACAAGGAAAAGGAACTTTTGTAGCACCTAAAAATACAGAACTTGCAAAAGAACAAGCACAAAAGGATATAGAAAAATATATAGAAAAAATAGTTGCTATTTCCAATAGATTCGAGATAGATGAAAATGATGTAATCGAAATGTTTAAAATGATTTATGGGGAGGATAAGTAAATGGAAAATATTATTGAAATCAAGAACTTAAAAAAGAAATATGATGACAAATTTGAACTTGGAAAAATAGATATAGCAATACCAAAAGGAGTTATTGTAGGTCTTATTGGAGAAAATGGAGCAGGAAAAACAACATTAATAAAATCAATGCTAAATATTATAAAAATTGATAGTGGAGAAATAAAAATATTTGGAAAGGATTATAAAAAAGAAGAAAAAGAGATAAAAGAAGATATAGGTGTAGTTTTAGACAATATGTTTTTTCCAGAATTATTAAATGCAAAAGATATAAATAACTCTATGAAAGATATATACAAAAACTGGGATAGTAAATTGTATTTTTCTTATTTAAAAGAATTTAATTTACCAGAGGGCAAACCTCTAAAGTCAATGTCAAAGGGAATGAGAAAAAAGTTAGAAATTGTAACAGCTATTTCTCATAAACCAAAACTATTAATACTAGATGAGCCAACAAGTGGACTAGACCCAGTTGTAAGAACTGAAGTATTAGAGATTTTTCAGAAATTCATAGAAGACGAAGAACATTCTATATTATTATCAACACATATAACAAGTGATTTAGAGCATATAGCAGATGAGATTATATTTATTGATAATGGAAAAAAAGTATTACAAAAGTCAAGAGATGAAATAATTGATAACTATGGAGTTTTAAAATGTGATATTGATTATTTTTCAAAAATTGATAAAAAAGATATTATAGCATATAAGAAAACAAAATATGCTTATGAAATATTAGTTAATAATAAAGAACAAGCAAGTAAAAAATATCATAATTGTATAATAGATAAGATTACACTAGAAGATTTGATGGTATTAGTAATTAAGGGGGAAAAGGTATGTTAGGATTAATAAAAAAAGATTTCTTACTTATAAAGGCAAATTTAAAATCAATGGTGATTATATTTATGGTTTATTTGATATTAGCATTTCAAGGCACATTTGATGTTACATTTATAATTCTACTAATTGGAATAATGTTATTTATATCAACATTTAGTTATGATGATTTTAATAATTGGAACTCTTATGCAGTAACCCTGCCAGATGGGAGAAAAAATGTAGTCAGAGCCAAATATATAGCCTCAATAATTTTAACAGTTGTTCTAGGAATAGTAGCTTTTGCTATAGGAATAGGAATTAGCTATACAAAAACAAATAATATAGATTTAGATGAAATTATATCATCACTAATGGGAACAGTATTATCAAGTGTTATTATAATTTCTTTACTTTATCCAATAGTATTCAAATTTGGAGCTACAAATGGAAGAATAATATTATTTGCAGTAGTATTTGGAATAGTAGGAGTAGGAACTTTAATTACAAAGTTTGTGGATATGACTTTTATTATAAATATGATAAATAGATTAGATAACTGTTCCCTTATAGCAATTCCGATAATTTCTGTAGCGATATTAGGTATCTCGTATCTAATATCAAACAAAATATATCAAAATAAAGAATATTAGTTATAAACCTACTTAGTAGGATTATATATAGAAACTCTAAACAAAAAACTTTTTGAAGGAGGAATCATTATGAATAGGAAGTTATCTTATGATGGAAAAGAATTACACGAAATGACACAAGAAGAATTGAAAGAGCAAGTAGAAACTAACAAAAAGCGAATTGTACGCAATAATTTATTTGTTGCGACAATTACAGGAGTAAGTCTATTTGCTTGCCCTCCAGCAGCATTGCTTACACTTGGCATAGGTGTAGTTAGGAAAAACTGGATACTAGAAAATAATAAGGAAATCCAGAAAGAACTGAACAATAGGTAAGATGGTTTTTTATTTGTAAGGAATGAGAGTCTAGCGATAGACTCTCATTTTCAATTTTGACAGTTACATATGTTTGTGCTAGAATTTAATAGTAAGAATTTAGTACTATTAGAAATTTTTAAAGAAAAGAGGAGAAGTAATAGTGGAAGATTTTAAAACACTAGAAAAATTAGAAGAATACTTTAAAAAAGTAAATTGTTATGGAGAATATAATTATTGCTTTACATGCCAAATAGAGCAATCTATACTTCCAATACTATTTGGAGCAGTTGGAGCAATTATTGAAATGAAAATAAATAAAAAAGTAATGGGGTATCTATTTAATAAATTTGATAAAGGAATATGCCTTATTCCAATAGTTGTAGATACTCTAACTAAGAACAAAGTAGATATAGATAATTACATTTTTATACCAAATGATGATATAGAAAAAGTAATTATAAAAAATGAAGATATAGTATTTAAAAAAATAAAAATAATTCTAAAAGATAAAACAAAATACACTATGAAAACAGCGAAGAAAATGAAAAATATAGATTATCATGAAATGAATTTAAATAAGTTTATTGAAATGTATAAACAGTAATATTAAATAAAACAAGTCGAAAATAAATGAACAAAGTATTGACAGCGAATAAAGTTTATTATAAAATGTAAACAACAGTTCGTATATGGGAATAAATATAATTAATAAATAGAAAACAATGTAATAAGAACTAAATATTGTAAAAAGGATGTGTTCTTATGAAAGAAAAGAAAAACGAAATTATTTTATTTGAAAACCAGGGAGTAAAATTAGAAGTAAACTTAAAAGACGAAACTGTGTGGCTTACACAAGAGCAAATGTCAGAATTGTTTAGAAAAGCTAAGTCTACAATTAATGAACATGTTAAAAATATATACCGAGAAGGTGAATTATTAGAAGCGGAGACAATGACTAAATTCGGAAATTCCGAATTTTCTGATAAACCTACTAACTACTATAATCTTGACATGATTATATCTGTTGGTTACCGAGTTAAGTCTCAAAAAGGTATTACATTTAGAAAATGGGCAACTAAAATTTTAAAAGATTACATGCTAAAAGGCTATGCAATAAATCAAAAGAGACTAGATTATTTAGAAAAAACAGTAAAGCTAATAGACATAGCCAATAGAATAGATGAGAGACTAGAAAATAACGAAGCAAAAGAAATACTAAAAGTAATTGGCGAATATTCAAAAGCACTAGACTTACTAGATGATTACGACCATAAAACTTTGAAAAAAATAGACGGAAATACAGATGAAAGAAAAATTGAATATAGTCAATGTATCGATATAATAAATAAACTTAGGTTCAATGAAGAATTTATATAAGGATGGAATACAAACTATAGATAACAACACATTAACAGCTTTAACCTTACTAATAGCGGAGTCTAATCCAAAAGAAAAAGATGTAATTGTAGATTTAGTGATGAATTTTTTAAATAATGAATAGTAAAATAAATGAAAGGAGATAAAAGTAAAATGGAAAAATCAAAAGTATATTTTACAAAAGAAATTATACCAGAGAGTTTAGTCAAAATTTATGAAACCTTAGGAGTAAATTTAGAAGGCAAGGTAGCAGTTAAACTACATTCAGGAGAAGAAGGAAATCAAAATTATTTAAAACCTGAATTTGCAAAAGCAATAGTAGAAAAAGTAAATGGAACAGTTGTAGAATGCAATACAGCCTATGAGGGAGCAAGAAATACAACTGGCAAACACAAAAAATTAATGGAAACACATGGATGGACTAAATACTTTGATGTAGATATTATGGATGCAGAAGGACCAGACAAAGTATTAGAAATACCTAATGGAAAAGTAATAAAAGAAGATTATGTTGGAAAGAACATAGATAATTATGATTCAATGTTAGTACTATCACATTTTAAAGGTCATCCAATGGGAGGATATGGCGGAGCATTAAAACAATTATCAATAGGAGTTGCATCATCAGAAGGGAAAGCGTGGATTCATACAGCAGGTAAAACAAAGGATCAAGATAAATTGTGGAGCTGTGTAGCAGAGCAAAACGAATTCTTAGAAGCAATGGCAGATAGTGCAAAATCTGTTGCAGAATTTTTTAAAGGAAATATAGTATATATTAATGTTATGTGCAATATGAGTGTAGACTGTGACTGTTGCTCAGTTGCAGAAGACCCATGCATGAAAGATATAGGAATACTTGCAAGCTTAGACCCAATAGCAATAGACCAAGCATGTATAGATTTAGTATACAACTCAAAAGACCCAGGAAGAGACCACTTTGCAGAAAGAGTAGAGAGACAAAATGGAATTCATACAATAGAAGCCGCTGCTGAACTAGGATTTGGAACGAGAGAGTATGAACTAATTAATATAGATTAAACTCAACAATAAAGTTTGTTTAATTAAAATCCTAATGAAATTTTTAAGATTTCATTAGGATTTTAATTTTGACTATGGATAAATCAGTATTCACCAGCCAATAGATTGAAAATTGTGTCAAATATTTTACTAATGTTTTCTAATAATAAAACTATTTTTTGTAATTCTTACTTCTAGCAAAATAAATTGACCAAAATATAGAATAAATGTAAAAAAACATTCATGTTTTATTGAATATAAAGAGGAACAAAGTATAATTATCATGAAAATAGGTAGAGTTATTATTTATAATTTGGGAATACTATCATTTATAGAAAAAACAATACTAGTTTGCAACATTAAAAGTATTAGGCTTTAAAAATAAATAAAATATATGTTAAACAAGATAAAAGAAAATGAGTAATCAGAGAGGAATAATTGTATGCAATTAATTGTAGGTTTATTGATACCATTTCTAGGTACAACCCTAGGCTCAGCAATGGTATTTTTAATGAGAGATAAAATAAATAATAAAATAAAAAAAATACTTTTAGGTTTTGCAGCAGGAGTAATGATAGCAGCATCAATTTGGTCATTACTTATACCATCAATAAATATGTCAGAAGAACAAAGGAAAAATGCATGGATCCCCGCAGCAGTAGGTTTTTTACTAGGAATGGTATTTTTACTAACTTTAGATAGTGTAATTCCACATATGCATTTAGAAAGCAGTAAACCAGAAGGGATGAAGTCACGCTTAAAGAAAACAACAATGCTAATTTTTGCAGTAACACTTCATAATTTACCAGAAGGAATGGCAGTAGGTGTAACATTTGCTGGGGCTATTCTTGGAAATGCTGGAATTACAATAGCAGGAGCATTTATATTATCTATTGGAATTGCAATACAAAACTTTCCAGAAGGAGCAATAATATCAATGCCATTAAAAAGTGAAGGAATGTCAAAAACAAAAGCATTTTTATATGGAACACTATCAGGAATAGTAGAACCAATAGGAGCAATAATAACTATATTATTAACAAACACAGTAGTACCAATACTTCCATACCTATTATCATTTGCGGCAGGAGCTATGATATATGTTGTAGTAGAAGAATTAATACCAGAATCACAAGCAGGAGAACACTCAAACATAGGAACAATAGGAGTAGCAATAGGGTTTGTTATTATGATGATTTTAGATGTGGCGTTAGGATAAAGAATATTAATGAGAATGAGAAATCTAACAATGAAACTATATACTTTCTTTCTATAGCAAAACCAATGTTACTTTTTCGAACATTTTTTCTCAAAAAGTATTGACAAAGAAAAAATGTTCGGTTATTATGTAGTTATGCATACAAAATAATGTTTGTAATTTAGGAGGAAGTAATATGAAAATAAAAAATAGAAAAAAATTTATACTATCAGTATCAATATTAGCATTAATAATGATATTTACAATATTATTAACAAAATATAGTTTTTCACATGTAGAAAACAAAACTAAAATAATATATATATCAAGTGGAGATACATTATGGGATATTGCAGTTTTAGAACAAAACTCAAATGAATACTACAAAAATAAAAAAGTAAGGCAAATTGTAGAAGATATAAAATATAAAAATAATCTAAGCAATAGCTATATTTATGAAGGTCAAAAAATAGAAATTCCAGTATATGAATAATTCTATCAATTATTTCCAAAACAAAAACTGATTTCAAGATGTAGGGGCGATTATCAATCGCCCGCCACTTCTATGAAATAACTCTAAATATTTATAATATTTGTAGAATACACAGTGTTCTTAAATATTGCATTTAAAAAATTAATTACATATCAGCCAAAGGGTTACTTTCAACAGCATTTCTAACTTGTTCATTATTAACATGAGTATATATTTCAGTAGTAGAAATACTGGCATGCCCTAACAACTCTTGCAAAGCTCTAATATCAACTTGTCCATACTGATACATAAGAGTTGCTGCAGTATGCCTTAGCTTATGTACAGAATACTTATTAATATCCAAGCCTGCTTTCAAAAGTTCTTGTTTTACAATATATTGTACAGTTCTATTACTAATTCTTTCACGTCGTTCACTTAAAAATAATGCATCTTTTGAGTCATATTTAATACCTTCTTTAGGCCTCACATTTAAATAGTTACTAATTGCATTCATACAAGCTTTATTCAAATAAATAGTACGTTCTTTATTACCTTTACCTATAACTGTCATTTTACATTCGCTAAAAATAATATCTTTAATATTAATACCAACAAGTTCAGATAAACGCATACCACAATTTAAAAATAAAGTAATTATTGCAAAGTCACGCTCTCTATTTCTATTATCTTCACTACATGAAATATCTAATAATTTTTTACTATCTTCTAAAGACAAATACTTAGGCATCCTTTTTTCTTGTTTTGGAGTTTCTAAGTTTTGAGCTGGGTTTACTTCAATAAGGTCAGTTTTTTGAGATAAATATTTAAAAAATATACGAATAGTAGATATCTTTCTAGCACGAGTAGCAGGTCTACTATGATTATTAGTTGCCAAATAAGAAACAAAGGCATGTATATCATTTAAAGTAATTCTATTCAAGTAACTAACATCAAAATCATTAATACTAATTTTATTAAAATCATTTTCATTTGTCATTTTAAAATGAATTTTCATATATTTAAGAAACATAGCAAGGTCATAATTATATTCCTTAACAGAGTTAGGGGATTTATTTAATATAGTAATAGAATAATCTAAAAAAGAATTAACAAATTCAGGGTTATCTTCACGATTTATCATATATATCACACTCCAAATATAAAATTAATTGTTCTAATATTATATAATAACTAATTTTTAAATTAAATACTTTTTTGAAATTTTGTGCAATGTTTTTTGTTACAATTTTACTATTCACAGCTCTGAAGTATTTTATTTTTAATGCTTGATGCTACTACAAATTGTATATATGGCGTAATAAGGTGTAAAAAATTTGACATCTTTATTGTTCTGCTTACCTAAAGTATGTTATAATTAATACAGCAAAATAGTAAGTTATAGAGTAGATTAGGAGGCAAAAAATTGATTATATCTGTGAGAGTTTGTGTAAAACGGCAGAAACTTTTTATAATAATTGGTCAAATAAAAGTGATTTTAATGATCATATTTTAGATTTATAAAAGTGATATATGAAAGAAGAAAAATTTGATAGAAAAGAAACTATAAGAGAAGATGGTGTTAGAATAGATATATGGACACATTTTATGAGAGAGTGTATAATA
>CAOJVB010000064.1 GCA_948444845.1 uncultured Clostridiaceae bacterium
ATTATAGATAGCAAGGGAAATAACCTTGTATTTATAATTTTACATATAGGAGAATCGAAAAAATGGAACTAGAAAAAGAAAAAGTAATTGAAAGAATAAAAGAAGCAAAAGCATATGGTTTAAGTTATAGTAAATTAGCGAGAGAAATTGAACTACAACCAGTTACTGTATATATGTTTATGAATGGCACTTATAATATGTCAAAACCTAAACAGTTACAAGCCTTATGCGTTATAGAAAAATATCTCGATCAAGTGAAGGAACAACTAAGAATAATTGAACACAAGGGGTTATGTACCAAATGAAAAGTTTAGAAAAACAAATTGAAGATTTAATAATTAGTAATGTACCGCAAAATATTAATTTAGCAATACCAGTAGGACAAGACTTAGAGTTGAAAAGTATTTTAGAAAATTTAGTAGAAAAAGTGAACGAAAATAGTAAGCAAATAGAAGCGGTTAGACGAGATATTTTTGGACTAGAAACAAAAATGCGCAGAAATGACAGTTATTTTAAAAGTTATTGGTAGGAGGAAAAAATGGATTTATTAGATTTAAGAGAGCCAAACAAAGTAATAAATAGTGCAATACAAATTATAGAAGATTTACAGTATTATAAAACAAGAGAACTTATGAAAATAAATAAAATGGACGAAATAGAAAAAGAGAAACTAGGAAATGAATACATTGTAAATGTTTGTTTAGTATTACAACAATATGAGAAACTTATAGACGATTTAGAAAAAGTTAGAGATTTTGCAAGTGAGCAACTTATAAAAATTGTAGAAGAAAATAGTAAAAGTAAAATAGGGGCATAGTTTTAGGAAAAAAGAGAAAATTTAAAATAAAATAGTTTAGTATGTAGCAACAGCAGAAAGTTAAGAAAAAATATTGAAAATTTAAAATAAGTTAATACATAGAATAAAAAACAAGGAGAAACAAAAATAATATATTTACAGTAGAAAAGAAAAAAGAATAATAAAAAATGAAAGTTATATAATAAAGTCGATTATAGAGTTAGACCCTAACGCGCGAGAATGAGTTTTAAAGCGTTTTCGCGCCAACTAACTATATAGATTATGTGTTTCTTATGCAAGTTGTATAAGCGAGAAGGGGCGTTTATACTGTATTCAATTACAAGACTTGTATATTATTTTACACCCTGCAAAGGTTTGTCAATTTGAATGGAATAGAATTGACTAGAAAAAAATAAGGGAGCCTATTTTTTAAAAAAGTAGACATCCCCCCTTCCCCCCAAGGGGGGAAAGTAAAAAACTTTAAATAATAATAATGTTTTGAGTTTTACTTTTTCCCTTTTGTTTCGTATTTTGTTAAGTCTGTGTTATCAAGTGCATACTTAATACAACTTACAAGAACATTGTTAAAACTCATTTCTTCTGCTTCTGCGATTTTCCTAAGTGTATTATCTATACTTTCTGGAAGACGAATAGACAATTTAACGTTACTATCCTTATATTTAGATATTTCAAACATAATTTTCACCTCAATACAATTGTCGCATAAAAGAAAATACAATAATACTAGACAAAAAGAAAGACAAAAGTATTGCATAAGATTATAATATATGTTACAATTTGTCATATAAAGTAAGAAAGGGGAAAAGTTATGGAATTTGTAATATTAATAATTAGTGCAATAATTACTGGAATAATAGCAGAAGCAATAGCAAGTTCAAAAAATCAAAAAGGCTTTTGGTGGGGATTTTGGCTTTCTTGGATAGGCATTATAGTTGTTGCTTGTATGCCTAATAATACAAATACTAACAATAACAGTTATAATAATAGTTCAAAATATGAAAAATTAGAAAAATTGCAAAAACTAAAAGAAACAAATGCAATAACAGAAGAAGAATTTAAGACAGAAAAAAGCAAGTTATTAAATAGTTAGGAGTGAAAAAATAATGTTAGCAATATTAATAACAATAGTAATGTTAGGAATAGTAGGTTATGTAGTTTTTGCAATTAGTTCAATGAGTAGAGCAAAAAATAAAGCAGAAGAAAAAACAAAAGAAAATAAAAAAGGAAACTACTATGACGAATTATTAGAACTACAAAAACTTAAAGAAAAAAACATTTTAACAGCAGAAGAATTTGAAAAAGAAAAAGAAAAAGCTAAAAAAAAAGTTACAAGTTTAAATCATAGTTCTAAGAAAAAAGTTTCTGTAAAACTAGTAATGATAATTACTTTTATTGTCATAATTTTAATTTTAATATTTACAGTTATACAAATTAAGCAAAATACAACTGCAAAAAAAGATATAATGTATTTAATAGAAGATTATGTAGGAACATTAAATGGAAACAATGTAAAACATCTTATGACAAATATAAACGTAATTAATATATGCCATAACAAAGGTATCAAAGTTACATTAGATGGAAAAGAAAACAGTAGTCAAAAAATCTATGATACAATTAATGAAGGGCTTATATATTCTATTAGTTTACAAAAAGACGATAATGGAGAAATTATACAAGTAAATATAATTGAAAATAAGCAGTAGACATTTAAAAGTCTATTAACTAGAAATAATAAAGAAAGGAAAAATTATGGAAGAAAAGAAAAAAGGAAAAGGATTTGCTATTACCTCTTTAGTATTAGGAATTGTGGGAATAGTATTATCTATAATATTTATAGGTGGAATTTTAGGAATAATAGGAGCAATATTTGGAATAATAGCAATAATACAAAGTAAGGGCAAAAATAAAATGTCAATAGTGGGAACAATTTTGTCAGTAATAGCAATATTAATAATTATTGGAGAAATCTACCTATTGAATATGGATACTACACCACCAACAATAAAAGCCAATAGAACTACTTTCTATATTGGAGATACTATAAAAGCAGAAGAACTTGTAACTGTGAGTGATAAAGATGCAAATGGGAATGAAACAACAGAAAATATAAAAGTAGAGTTAGGGGAAATAGATACAACAACAGAAGGAATAAAAAAAGTTAATGTAATAGCAACAGACAAAGGGAAAAATCAAACAAAAGCAGAAATAACAATAAAGATAAAAAATCCTAATACTACAGTATATGATTATATAAAAGACAATATCAGTAAATCAAATTATTATACATATACTATTGAAAATTATGAGGATGGACACTTTACTATAAAGAATACTACAAAGGATAAAGATTATGGAATAATTGACTTTACAGAAATGACAATAAAAGAATATTCTCAATTAGATACATTTGTATTTATAGATATAATGAAATTTAATAATAATTTAGAAATCACAGAAATACATAGAACTTCTAAATTTTTAGGAAAAGTAGATAATGAATATATAGACTTAAATAGTGATACAGCCCAAAGTACAATAACAATCCAAAAAACACATTTTAAAGACATATTAGGAAAATTACAGAATAATAATATAAATATTACAGGAAAGACAGTTCAACAATTAAAAAGTGAAAAAATAAATATAAAGGAATTACAATAAAATTAAAAAGCAGTAGACCTTTAAAAGTCTATTGCTTATTTTTTTACCCAAAATAGAATAACTAATTTTTAAGTTATTCTATGGTATTCGCGCCAGTTACTACTTAAATTATATATAGAAGCGGTTTTGCCCCACTCTCCTATTACTTTTCTCTTGTTTATAGATAAAAATTGAATAGTTGATTTTCGCTTGTTTTATGGTGTTCGCGCCAACTAAAAATAAGTTAAAAAAGTTTTAAAAAAAGGTAGACAAACGAACAAAAGTATGATAATATAATTATACAAAATCTGGTTCCCCTTTTTAGAAAAGGGAACGATAAAATAAAAGTAAAAATGGTTAAAATCATTGAAATATAAAGGCTTTGACAAAAGGGTGCAGTGCTAAAGGGTAAGGCACCAGACTTTGACTCTTGTAGGTTTCCTCATAATAACAATTCGTGAAATAGTGTAAATATAAGGATTAGATGATTTTTAAAAAGTAAATTTTTTAGAATCATCTAACCAAATATCTAACCAATTAAATATCTATAAAAATATTGGGGTGTAGCCAAGCGGTAAGGCAGATGGCTCTGACCCATCGATGCGTAGGTTCGAATCCTACCACCCCAGCCAGTAACTATTCTGTAAATGTAAGTACATTTGATAATACATTTGCAGATTTATTTTTTGTATCTTTTTCTAAATGAGCATAAATATTTGCAGTAGTAGAATAGGTAGAATGACCTAACCAATCTTGAATTTCTTTCATAGGTATTCCTTTAGCAAGTAAAAGGCTAGCACAAGAATGCCTTAAATCGTGAAATCTGATTTTTCTTAAAATATCTTTATTCTTATTCATGATTAAAGTAAAATGATCTGTAACATATTCTGGTCTAAATATTTTGCCTACAGAATCGACACATACATAATCTAAATATTTTTTATTATAACTATTTCCACATAACTTTTTATTTTTATCAATTTGTTTTTGGTGTTCTATTAAAAGAACGATAATCTCATCAACTAATGGTAAAGTTCTATAACTTGATTGATTTTTTGTTTTATCTTTTAGAATTACTACTATTTTATTATCTTTTTTGCCTTGTATTGCTTTATGCTTAATTGTAATAGTTTTATTTTCAAAATCAAAAGCATCCCATTTTAAACCCAGAACTTCACTTCTTCTTAATCCATAAAAACTAGCAAGATAGATAACTATTTTCAATGGATCATCTTTAATTAAGCTAAAAAGTGTATTTAACTCTGTTTGAGAATAAAAACTTCCGATAAATTGTTCTTTTTTAGGTCTTTCAACTCTATCTGCAGGGTTACTTAATATTAAGTCTAGCCTTAAAGCAGTTTGAAGAGCCTTTCTTATAAGATTATGATAATGTAAAACAGTATTTCCAGTTAGTTCTTTAGAATAAAGATAAGTATAAAACTTTTGAATATCTGCAGGTTTCAATTTATTTAGTAAAATATTTTTATCTTCAAAATAATCACAAGTCTTATTTACAATTACTTTATAAGAATCATAAGTGTTTTCTTCAATAGTATTTTTAATATCTAGCAACCACTCTTTAAGATATAAAGTAAATAATTTTTCATTGTTCTTTGATGTAGTACAATTCATAGTCTCTTTAAAATCCGCTAGTATTTCTTGCATTTTCTGATTGGCTAATCTCTTATTATTACCTTTTTCAGATAGTCCTGTTGAAACCCATTTTTGTTTTCTTTTACCATTAATATCTTTATAATTTAAAACAACTTGATAAATATTATTTTTTATTTGTAGGCTTGCTGTTATATTCATTAAAACTCCTTTCTTTTCTCATAACAGACTAGATTTAACCTACTATTGATATTGGTATAATACCATGTTTAAAACTTTAAATCCAGTCTATATTTCATTTTGATTTGTTAAATATGCTATAACATTTCTTTTGGGAATTTTGTATTGTCTGCCAACTTTAAGTGATTTGATTGTTTTATTTCTTACTAATCTATAAGCAAGTGTTATTCCAATGCCAAGCATTTCCTTTAATTGATTGATATTTACTAAATCTGGATATGAAGTAAACATCATCTCATAATTTTCTTTAATAGTACCCATATTTGTTAGTCCTCCTTCCTTTAAAATTCACAATAAAAAAGACTTATTAAGCAATCTTAATAAATCTTGTTAATAACTATAAACACATCTATTTTTATATTTTTGTGTTGGAACTTTTATATTCATATTTATTGATTTTGGAACATCAAATCCAACTTTCAATTTTCTATCTATTACTAAATTTCCTTTAGTATTTGTATGATAAGCAGATGAGTTCCATTTTGCGAAAGTATAATCTGAAATATTATTACTATTATAGGATAGTTCCATTGAATCTTGTCTTTGCTGTGCTATCATTTGTTCGTAGCTGTTGTCATCTTTCTTTGGTCTATCGTAAGTTTTAAAATATTCTTGTAGATAAACCTTTCTATTTTCAGAATTTTCATTCTTGCGTTTTTCTTTTTCTTGTTTATTTCTTTTGTCAGCTCGTACAACTTTTGAAACATATTGAGTAGTAGTACCAACAATTTCTGCTATTTTATTTTGTTTCAAATGCTGATTATAATATAAATCTAAAATCTTCTCTTTATTACTCATATTCCTTAATACCTCCTTTGGTTGATTTTTTGTTTGCAAGATTTTAAATACAAAAATCTTATTGACATTATCTAATATATGTTGTAAAATGATAATGTGAGAAACACATAAAATATACTAGATATTGTTATTATACAATCTAATTTTATATTTGTCAATACAATTATTAAATATTTTTAATAATTTCTCACAATATTTTTATAAGGGGAAAATAAGAAATGAGAGAATTACCAGAAAATAAGTTCTTTGAGGGATTTTATATTTGGTTTGATAAAGATAAAAAAGAAGAATATTATGGAACACCTTTGTATTTATACAATGTAGATACTAAAGTTGATTATGATAAAAGACAAGTTAAATTATATTTAAAAAAAGGTAAATTTGATGGATTAAAATATCCAGGTCTTTTATATTTTCCATATACAGAAAGCTTTGGAATGATGCTTATGATGTTTTTAAATGCTGATTTTTCTAGCTTTGAAAAAGCATATAAAACATTCTTTTATGCTTATGGATTTGAATTATTAAAAGAATATGTACCATATAAAGAATTAGAAGATACATATAAATCTGAAAAGAAATTGCTTGAAGTTATGAACAAGGTATATGAAGACAGTTCATACGAATTACTTGAAATACAAGAGAATTTTAGAAAATGTGTAGATCAAATTTATAATCTAAATGGAGAAAAAGGTTTAGAAGAAGTAAGTGCAAATTCAAAATTCATTGCAAATATTATTAAGCATAAAAGTGATGTGTATAGATATTCAAATAAAATTGAAGTAATACTAGATAGTTACTCAAGTAAAGATGATGATTTTCACAATATAAATTACAAAGATTTAGTAGAAAAATTAGAAAATAATGAACTATCTATAAAAAAGCATAATGTTTATACAAGTGAAAAATTAAGTAATATTTTATATGTAATATTAGAACAAGTAGTACAAGCGCCCAATTTACCTATAAAACAATGTCAAAATTGTGGTAAGTATTTTATACCTAGTTCAAGACAAGATGAAGTATATTGCGAATTTCCAGATGAAAAGGGCAAAACTTGTAAAGAAAAAGGTGCATTAGAAACATATAAAAGAAATTTAGAAAGCATACCTGCATTGTTAGAATATAGAAGAAGCTATCAAAAGAAAATTATGATAGTCTCAAGAAATAAAGATAATAAACAATTAAAGAAAGATTTTGATAATTGGAAGAAAGAGGCACAATCAAAGATAAAACTATTTAAACAAGGCAAATTAGATGAAGATACATTGTATAAATGGATGCTTGAGAATAAATAATATGAATTTTGCAGAACAATGTTGTAAAATATTGAGAATAAGGAGGGAACAATGATTTACGGTCAAACTGTATTCACAAAAATTCCAAAGAAAACAATTCATCTAGATTTATATGTAGATGAATCGAAAAATAGAACATATACTGACTTTAACGGTAATACTGAAACGATAACGTATATAATGATATTGGCAGTTCCTAAAAACAAAAAAGATCAGTTATATCAAAAATTAAATAATGCTAGATGCTTAAGTGAAAAGCAGAGTATGTTTGACAAATGTAATGAAAATTGTAGATTTCATTGTGAAAATGATGGAGAATTACATTATACAGAGATTCAGAAAAAGAATAATGTAAAATATAAAATAGCTGATAGATGGCTAGATATTTTGTTAGAAAATAATCGTAATGATGAAAAATCAATTTATTTTAATGCTTTAGGAATTATCGAGTCAAATTTAAACATTAAGAACTTTGGAAAAGAAAAACAGTTTGGAAATATCTACTGTAGATTTTTTAGAAGTTGTTTACTTCGATTGATAGCAATGTTTAAGGAATATGATCAAGTTGTGATTGATAATATATTTCATGATAAAACAACTGAAATGGAGACACATCCATATTTTAATACAAATGCTATAAAGCAAATACGAATGCAACAATTGTTTGAAGATAACAAAAGAATATTTTTTGAAAACAGTCAAATAGAATTTCTTGATTCCGACCATCATAAAGGAGATGCCATAAATTCTCAATTTATACAATTTGTAGATATGATTTTGGGAACATCATTAAATGCTATTCACAATACAGCAACTAATGATGCTAAAAAGCAACTTAGTTTTAAAATAAAACCTTTAATAGAGAGAATACTATCTGACAGTAATGTTTTTGCCAAGATGAATAGTAGTTATCATTTCTTTAACATACAAAGTATTAGTTTTTTTCCGAAAATATCTAAAGAAAATTTAGAGGAAAATGTAAAGGAATACTATTCAAAAGAAATTAATTTTGATAAACTATTAGAAAATAGTAATTATTTCTCTAATACAAAGACATTGCTTTTAAAAGAGGAAACAGGGCAATTAAGTTTATTTAATTAATATAGGAGGATTTAGTTTGAAAGAAAAATTTATAAAAATAAAACCAAAATAACAGAAAAAGGGCA
>CAOJVB010000065.1 GCA_948444845.1 uncultured Clostridiaceae bacterium
GGGTGAAATATTTGTTTATAAACTTTCAAGGTGATTTTATCATATATTAAATACAATAATTTTATGTTATCTCTTGTCATTTCTTGTAAAGTATTGTATAATGATAGTATACAATTGTTTTTTCTTTAAATAAGGAGGTATTACTATGGCTTATTATGCAAAAGCACTTGCTACCAATTCTTCTCAGAGTTCTGATTCCACTAATGAGATTCGCAGAATCCGTGATACTGAGTCACAAATTCGGAACCCCAAGTCACGCGAAATGATTAATCAACTTAACCAGCAGAAACAAGAAATTATTTTTAAAACTCCTGAAAAGCTTTACGAACTGTTGAAGCAACTTGAAGCAGATCCTCTCATGGAAAGCAATAAAACACTGTTGATGGTGAGAAACCTGCAAAGGCATCTTGATAAAGTCTATGGTTATGCTACAAAGTAGTTACTACTTACATCATTTGCCTCAAAGAAAAAAGCCAGATATCAAATGATATCTGGTTTCTTTATTATTCATATTCTACTTTTACTAAATATAATGCATGTGGTGGGAGTGTTTTTCCTGCTCTAGTTCTGTCTTTTGATTCTATTATTGATGCTATTTCTTCTTGCTTTATTTTTCCTAAACCTACCTCTACTAGTGTTCCTGCTATTATTCTTACCATGTTGTATAAAAAACCATTTCCTGTAAGTTCTATTACTATCCTTTCACCTTCTTCAATTATATTAGTCTTATATATTTTCCTAACACTACTTTTACTACTTGTTCCGCTTGCTTTAAAACCTTTGAAGTCATGTTCCCCTTCAAAATATTTTATCGCTTTTTTCATTTCTTCTATATTTAGCTTTATTGGTACATAATATTCTAAGTTTCTATATATCGCTGAACCTTGTTCTCCATTATTTATTATGTATCTATATGTTTTTTGCTTGCAGTTATATCTACTATGAAACCTCTCTTCTACTTCTTCTGCTCTTTGTATTCTTATTGATTTTTTTAATTTTGAGTTTATCGCAATAGCAAATTTTTCAGTAGGCAAATTACTATTAGTTTTAAAATTAGCTACTTGACCTATCGCATGTACACCAGCATCTGTTCTTCCAGATGCTGTTAAGTCCACTTGTTCCCCTGTAATTAGCTCTATTGCTCTTTCTATTTCTCCTTGTATATTCAATTTTCTTGGTTGCTTTTGCCAACCGGTTAAAGTCTTTTCCATCATATTCTATTGTTAATTTTATATTTCTCATATTTGCCTCCATTACATCTAACATTATTATATTAAGATAAAAATATTAATAATATTTTTGTAGGGGCAACGCCGTCCACTGTCCGCTTTTCGAAGGAATTGCTAAAATTTTATATGCTTTTTAAGCAATTTCTTTGAAACACGGATGACTGCTAGTCGCCCCTACAAATCTCTTTTTATTATTTATATTTACATTTGATATAGCATTTCTGTCCTTCTACTTTCCTCTAAATTTTGACTTTAATTTATTTAGTCTATTATTCTTTATTTGTTTTTCATCTACTAATCTATTTGTTATTATATTTTTTATTAATATCTTTTTAAGTACTTCTTCTGTAACATCAGCTATTAGTGTTCCGTCTTTTGCTATTGATATTTTTCCTGTTTCTTCTGACACTACTACTACTATACTATCTGTCTCTTTTGATATTCCTATTGCTGCTCTATGCCTTGTTCCTAATTTTCTAGCTGTTTGTTTATCATTTACTAATGGTAAAATACATGCTGCTGCTTTTATTTTATTATTACTTATTACTACTGCTCCATCATGAAGTGGTGTTTTGGGCTCAAATATATTTACTAATAATTGTGGGGATATTTCTGCATTTACTTCTATTCCAGTTTCTGCTATATCTCCTATTTTTATATCTCTTTCTATTACTATTAGTGCTCCTGTTTTTGCTTTGGAAAGTTCTAATACTGCTATTACTATTTTGTATATATCTTCTTTTGTTTTGGTTATTATGTCTTTATCCATACCAAAAAATTTAGTAAACTTATTTGTTCCTAATTGTTCTAAAGCTCTTCTTAGTTCTGGTTGGAATATTACTATCATTACTATTACTCCATATGTCATTACTGATGTTAGTATATAGTGCAATATGTCTAGGTGTATCCAACCACTTACTGCTGTTAATATTATAAGTAGAGCAATTCCTTTTATTAACTGCCATACTCTTGAGTTTTTAGTGGTTTTTAGTAATTTATATATTAAAAATATTACAATAGTTAAATCTAATATTAAAGAAATTATTCTTAATGGATTTTGACTTAAATTTTGTATATAATTTATTATATTAATTTGCCAAAAATCACTAATTGCTGTATAAAAATTATCTTTCATACTTTATTTCCTTTCAAATATTATACTAAATAATATATTAATGTTGCTGCCACACTAAGTATCATAAGCCCTGCTAGTATAACTGCCATTATTCTTACAAATAATTTACTTTTATCTATTTTATTCTTTTTTGACATTTTTTGTCCTCCTTTGTAAAATTGTACGTTATTATGATATCATATTTTATTTTTTGTTTCAATGATTTAAAAAAATAAATTCAATATTTAACTCTAATTTTTGTTTATAATCAATTCAAAAATTTCTTTTAATCTCTCATCTTGCTTAGTTAAATATAAATATCCAATTAATGCCTCAAACGCTGTTGCATACTTATAATCTACAAGTTCTGCATTTTTTGGTAAATGATGTGCTTCTGCATTTCTTCCTCTTCTTACTATTTCTTTTTCTTCCTCAGTTAAATTCTCATATATTTTTTGTAAGGTTTCTGCTTGAGCTTTTGCTTTTACATATTTTATTGTTTCTATATGTAACCTATGAGGGTCTAAGTTAGTTCTACTTACTAAATTCATTCTTATAAATAGTTCATATACACAGTCTCCTATATATGCCCATACTAATGGTTTCATTAACCTTACTTCCTCTATTCTTCTTTCTCTTTTTATCATGCTTTCTATTTCTTTCATTTTCTATTTTACCGCCTTATAATTTTTCAATAGTTATTCTTCCTAATTTTCCGCTTCTAAATTCTTCTAATATTATATTAGCTACTTTTTCTTCATCAATATATCCTCCTGACATTATTGCTCCTCTTTTTTTGCCTATCATATACATTATTTCTAGTATATTTTCATTTTCCATTCTATCTTCATTTTGTAATTCATATTCTACTTGTTCTTCATCTAGCTTATATCGTTCTATTACCTTTCCTTTTTCTTCTTCAAGTAGATATTTTAGTAGATTATACGCTATTTCTGTTTTTTGTAATATATCATCTTTTATTGTTCCTATATATGCTAGTTTTAGGGCAGTTTGCTCATTTTCAAATTTTGGCCATAATACTCCTGGAGTATCTAATAGTTCTATGTTTTGGTTTACTCTTACCCATTGTTTTTGCCTTGTTACTCCTGGCTTATTACCTACTTGTGTAGATGTTTTTTTAGTAATTCTATTTATGAATGAAGATTTCCCTACATTTGGTATACCTATTACCATTACTCTTATAGATTTTCCTTTTCTTCCTTTATCAGTATAGTTCTCTCTATCTTCTTGATATACTTTTTCTATTTTTCTTATTACTTCTTCTATTCCTTTTCCAGAATTAGAGTCTACTAGTACTGTTTCTATCCCTTCCTCTTTAAAATGTTTTGACCATTTTTTATTTTGCTCTTCATCTGCTAAATCATATTTATTTAATGCTATTACTTGTTTTTTATCTTTCATATATTCAGCAATATCTGGGTTTATACTAGCTTTTGGACTTCTTGCATCTAATACTTGTACAACTACATCTATTAATTTTAAGTCTTCTAGTATTTGCCTTTTTGTTTTTGCCATATGGCCTGGGTACCAGTTAATGCTAGCTTTTTTCTTATTTTGTTCCATTTATTTCACATCCTTTATAAAGTTCTATAATTGTTCTTATCTGCTCTATCATCTAATTTTCTATCATATTGTTCATTTTTATAAAACCAATCTGTTTTCTTGTCTTTTGGATTTGCTTTCCTGCTTTTATCAAATAGTATATCAAATACTGCTACTATTGGTAATATTATTGCTATTAGTGAAAAGAACATATCTGTATATGCTTGCATACTTAGAGTTGCTTGACTATTTATTATATTAATTACATTTTCTATTAGTCCTCTTCCAAAATACCATCCATATGCTCCTAAATATATTATTGCTCCTATAAGTTTTCTTTTAAATATGAATGGAACACATGCTAATACTACAAATAATAGTATTATTTCTACATTATTATTTATTGGTTTTGTTACGAACTCTAACCCCATACTTCCTGTGATTGCTACTATCACTCTAAATAGCCAAAACATTAATATAAACATTACTATCAACCAACTACTTAAATTTTTCATTTACTCTTTCTCCTTTTCTATTTATTTTTATTATTCATATAACACAGGTAGCTTCGCCACGCAGACGAGCGATGCTCGCTCCCTACAATTTTAATTATTCACTACTCACTGAAAATTCCATTCATACCGTTCCAGTAAA
This sequence comes from uncultured Clostridiaceae bacterium, assembly GCA_948444845.1. GTDB lineage: Bacteria > Bacillota > Clostridia > TANB77 > CAG-508 > UMGS1663. Next base: position 4,561 of record CAOJVB010000065.1, read on the forward strand.
TATAGTTAAACATTACAACTTTGCTATTATAAAAAATAAAAAGAGGTTGGAATTTTCTTCCTCCCCCTACCTCTTTCTATTCTTCTTCATCGTCATCTATAAAGTTAAATTCATCTTTAAATTTTTCTTTAAACATTTCAAATACTGTATTTAATATTTCTTCATCGTCTACACTTACATAAGATTCTTCTTCTTCGTTTTCTGTATCTTCAATTTTTAATATTACTACTTCTCCTAAGTCTTCTCCTTCCGCTTCTTCTACTGGTAGTAATACTACATATTCTTCTCCTTCATATTCTATTACGTCTAAGAATTCAAAAGGAATTTCTTCTCCATTTTCATCATTTAATATTACTATGTTGTTTAGTTCCTCATCTTCTAACATATTGTTTTCGTTTTCATCCATTTTTTTATTTCTCCTTTCGTTTTGCCCTTTTTAGGCTTATATATAATAATTGTATTTCTACAATATTACCAATTTAATTATAGTATTAGTTATTTTGCTTATCATATACTACCTTTTAGTTCATTTTTTATTTTGTTCATATATATTTCTAGTATATATACTGCTGATATTGTGTCTACTATATTTTTCTTTTTTTTCTTATTTACATCTAAGAAATTCATTGTTTTGTGTGCTGCCACAGTTGTTAGCCTTTCATCTATTTCGGCTATCGGTATTTTTCCAAATTTGCATTTTAATTTATGTATGAATTTTTGCGTTACTTCTACTCTATCTGTTTTTGTTCCATCCATATTTATTGGCATGCCTATAACTATTGTATCTATTTCATACTCATTAAATAATTCTTCTAGCCTTTTTAGTACTATTTTATCATTTCCATTATGATGAATTGTTTCTAAACCTTGGGCAGTTATTCCTAAGCTATCACTAATTGCAATTCCTACTCTGCTATCTCCATAATCTATTCCTAATTTTCGCATTGTGTTTGCTCCTATTCTCAAATGTTTATATAATTTTTTACTAGTTTTTCTAATAGCTCGTCCCTTTCTATTTGCCTAATCAAGTTTCTAGCACCATTATGACTAGTTATATATGTTGGGTCTCCTGATAATATATAACCTACTATTTGGTTAATTGGATTGTACCCTTTTTCTTTTAATGCTTCATATACCTTTTTTAGTATTTCTTTACTATCTATATTTTCCTCTTTGGGTATTTTAAAACACATTGTTTCGTCATTTAACATATATTACCTCCTTTTATTTAAATATAATTTATATCATTTTCACCTTCTGGCGCTAATTTTAAGTATTCTTCTAATTTTCTAGCTACAGCTTCTAATGCTGTCCCCTTATAATATGTTGTTATTACCATATTAATTTTTGGACTTACATATTCTGGTTCTTCGTCTTCATATAAGTCACTTTCATTTTGCTTTATATTTAACTCTTCTAATTTATCTTTTATATCTACAGCAAACTTTGATACATCTTCAGCTTGTATTCCTGAAAATGCTAATACAAATTTTGGTCCCATATATCTTACAAATATATATTCTGGTGAAATTGACTGCTTTACTATTTCACTTACTTTTGTTATTACATCATTTCCTGTATGTCTTCCATATTCTTCATTTATATTTACTATATTTTTTATTTCGAACATACAAATACTTGATATTGTATGCCTATCTAATTTTCTTTTTCCTTCTGCATATAAATATTCCTCTGATTTTAGACCTGTGAACGTATCTTCCCTAACTGTATTCTCTATTATTTCTTGACTATCTATTGTTTTTACAACTGAAATTATATTATTTTTAACTACTTCTAATACTGTTGTATCTATTTTGTCAAAATCATGTGCTTTTCCACTTTCTATAATCCAATAACCTATATATACATTGTCTATATATAATGGGAAAAACATTGCGGATTTCGCTCTTCCAAATTCCATTTTTTGATATGGAAGTCTTTCTCCCTCTTTTTCAACAGTTATATATTTAGGAGTTGCTGTTTCAATTGCTTCTTTGAATATTTCTTGTGTGTGTAAGTTTTTTAATGTCTCCCAATGTTTTACATCTACATTAGTTGCTTTTATAATGTATTCTGCGCCATTATATACTACTATTGTTGAATACTTAATGTCATATTTCTCAATTAATATTTCATTTATCTTCCTTATTTTATCACTTGGTGTCTTCTCTTCGCTTATAGTATCCATAAACTCTTGTAGTACATTTAAGCTAACTACTTTTTGGTTTAAATTATTATATTTGTCTATCTTTTTACTTATAAGCATATTATATATCATTAATAACATTATTATTGCAACTAATACTATAATAACTACAATTATCACTACTTGCACCTCCTACATTTATATTTACATATTTTGCTATTTTCTTGCGTATTTATTATATTTAGGATTATTATATTTGCTTTTTTCATTATTTAATAGCGGGTAAACCATATTACCTAATTTTTTTAATGCATTTACAAATTCTTTAGAATATCCTGATGTTGTAATATTACAATTTATTAAACCTTCTAAATATTTTGTATATGTTTGCATTTCAAATGGAATTACTGCATATCTAATATTTTCTCTATTAAATAATTCTGTCATAAAGGACATTGAAGGATCATTATAAAATGACATTCCTCCTATTATTGTTCTTTCTGTTACACTTCTTACTTTTGTATATTTATTTATTACAATTCTTAATTTGTTTTGATCTAACACACCTTTTGCTTTTAAGTCTCTTAAGTATGCTGTAAGTGGTTGTATAGTTAATACATCCATACTTTGTACTAAATATATTTCTTGACTTTCTCTTAAATAATCATACCCAGTTTTAAAATCACAGTCTAATAAAATTAATGAGTAATTTTCTAATAATGTAGACAAAATTCTTTCATAATTTTCTGCCTCATTGTTTTGACTAGGAAGTGATGTATATACATCTAAGTTTCTATTAACCGCTATTCCCTGAGCTACCCCATTTATTAGTTTTTCTGTACATTCCATTGCTGTATTTCTTAAGTTATCTTCATTTTTTGTATATATATAATATGAATTTCTGTTTTGTGTTAAATCTAATATTGCTGTTTTTATTCCTTGATTTGATACTATATCTGCTATATTATTTACTAAAAATGAAGTACCATTTTTAGTTGTACCTACAAAGGCAACTATTTTTTTATCTGAAGTTAATAAATTTTGTATATTACTATTTGGTGTTTTATTGTAATTTACAATTTGCTTTTCTTGTATATTATCATTATCTTGTATAGTATTTTTCATCTGTCTAAGTGTACTATTTATATTGTTAGATCCTGGTAATATAACTGATGCATTATTATCTTTTTTATTTTGTTCTTCTATGTTTTCAAATCTTGGTAATACTTCATCTTCTTGTTCTTCTACTTCTTCAAAGCCTGGCAATATATCTTCTTCTTGTTCTTCTGTATCTTCAAATCCTGGCAATATATCTTCTTCTTGTTCTTCTGTATCTTCAAATCCTGGTAATATATCATCTTCTTGTTCTTCT
>CAOJVB010000066.1 GCA_948444845.1 uncultured Clostridiaceae bacterium
TATGCCATTTTTATCTATTTTGGTTTCATTTTTCTAATTTTTATTTTCAAACTAACTCCTCCTTTAAAATATACTTATTAACTTTATGATAGTAACATTATAATACTAAGTATATTAAATTGTCAATAACTTTGTGCAAAATTTATAAAAAGAATAATTTAAGACATAAAAATATTTTTGGCTTTTAATTGTGACTAATTTATTTATATGTAGCAAAGTTAAAAATAATATTAATTGATAAATATTAAAAGGTATGCTATTATAGTAATAGATTAACTATACCAATAGTAACTGCTTACATAACAAAGCAATATTACGTTCATTTGAAACAGTTAAAAATAGTGTGAACTCATGGTATAATTGATGTTAGGAAGTGATTTCGTGGAAAAAGTGATAAATACAATTTTAAAAAAGAATACAAATTTATTTGGAATTAAGCCTAAAGTAGAAAAAATTAATGTAGGATTTACCAATACTATATACAATATAAACGATTCTTTCATTGTTAAAATTTGTACTAATACTAATAATGAAAATGAATTTCAAAAAGAAATTGATTTTTATAAAACAAACGAAGAAAATAGTTTAATTCCAAAATTATATTATTCAAGTACTGATAAAAAAGATATTCCATATTTTTATGAGATTATAGAAAAAGTAGAAGGTGTTTCTTTATATAATGTATGGCATACTTTTAATGAAGAACAAAGAGAAGAAATTATAAAGGGGCTATGTATTGCTATGAAACATATTCATAGTAATACTGGTAAAAGCTATGATTGGATAAGAAAAATAAAAAATCAATTTGTATCGTTATATGAAGAAGCAAAAGAACTTAATATATTTAGTGAAGAAGAACAAAAACTTCTTGATTATGCATATGCTAAATTTGAAAAATATTTAGAATATAATGACTTTGTTTTAATTCATAACGATTTGCATTTTGACAATATATTCTTTAATGATGGTAAAATTAAATTAATAGATTTTGAGAGATCAATGTATGCCCCAAGAGAATTTGAACTAGATATTCTTTATAGGATGATTAGAAAACCTTGGAAGTTTGCTAGTGAAGAAACTGAGAAATATACTGACTCAAGTCATTATTTGAACATAATGTCATATATAGAAAAATATTACCCAGAGTTGGTTAATATTCCAAACCTTTATAAAAGATTAGCTATTTATGATATAGTATATTTTTTAAAGCATTTAATACAACATCCAGAAATAGAAGAATTAAAAAATGATGTTTTATTTGCTGCAAAAAAAGTGTCATTAAAAGATGAAATAAATTAGAATGTAATATTTTGAAAAGGAGACAAATAATGAAAAGCAAATGGAATTTAATTAGTTCAATAATTCAATTAGTATTTGGAGCATTAGCGATAGTTGCATTTATTATATTGTTGATAAATGGAGAAAATATGTCTAGATGGATAATAACATTATTACTTGCAGTAGCACTTGTAGTTACAGGTATAATTGGAATAATTGATTATAAAAATCAAAAATAACTACAAATTGCAATCTAAGGAGAAAATAATTGAAAAAATTAAGAAAGACTTTATTAGAAAATTGATTTATTTTTACGATTAGTTTTCTATGTTTAATAGAAGAGGTAATGGACTCGGATATTATGATGATTTAGGGGGATTTTTATGGCAGAACATGAATTAAGAAAAAAGATGGCAAATGAGATAATGGAAGTAGAGCTATTGCCAACAATTACAGAAATATCTTTAAAAGAAGTAAAATACGAAAAATATCCAATAGAAAATTTATCAGCATTAGGTGTTGTGGCAAAACCTTTAGTAGAAGCAATGCAATCATTAAAAGGAGTAGAAGGAACAAGTGGGATATATAGAGTAAATACAAAAGGTCTTAAAATGTTTGAATCTCAAGGTGGTTTTATAGGTTCATTGCAAACAACTGAAGGAGCAGTTGGAGGAGGACAAGCCATCATGGAACCATTAGCATGTGATCCAACAATGATGTTTATGTCTATGGCATTAATGACAATCGAAAAGAAATTGGATGATATTAAAAATTTACAGAAGGAAATGTTAGATTTTGTTAAAACAAAAGAAAAAGCAAATATTCGTGGTAATATGAATGCATTAATAGATGTGTTAAATAATTATAAATTTAACTGCAATAATGAAAAATATAAAACCAATAAACATATATTAGTGCAAGATATAAAAAGGAATGCAGAACAAAATATTTTATTATACAGAGACCTAATTCAATCTATGTTAGCAAAAAAAGAATTAATTCATAGTGACCAAGAAATTAATTCAAAAATAAAAAAAGCAGATGAAAATTTTAAAGAATATCAATTATCACTATATTTACATTCATTTTCATCATTTTTAGAAGTGATGCTATTAGGAAATTTTGATAAGAATTATATTGAAAGCATAAAAAGTAAAATTGATGAGTATACACTAAAATATAAAGAATTATATACACGGGTGTTATAATGAAATTGAAAGTTATACTAGAAATTCTGTGCAATCTGTATTAACAAAAGGTATAGCAGGAGTTACTAAAGGAGCAGGTGAAGTGGTATCAAAAATACCATTAGTTAGCAAAGTAGCAGTTGACGAATTTTTACTTGAATCAAGTGAAAAAATAAAGAACTTTAACAATAAAAGAAATGATAAATCAGTTCAAAGATTAGTGACAAATGCTATAAAAGGAGTTAATCCATTTGTAGAATCGTTAGAGCAAATAAGCAAAATATATAATGAGCCAATAGAAGTATTAATAGATAATAAAAATTTATATTTAATTGAAGGAAAAAAATAAATTGTTATAATTTAAAATTAATACTAACATATTTTTAAAACAAGTAAGTTGCCATTTAGATGAACTTTGATTAAGACCCGCGAAATTTACAAGGACTATTATGAAATAATTATAGGGGGATTTATAGAAATAAGCTAATTATAGAAATAGTAATTAATAAGGAGAAATAATTATGAATAAAGAAAGTGCAATTAAATTATTAAAAAAATATAATAAAGAAGAGTTTCATATTAGACATGCTTTAACAGTTGAACAAGTAATGAGATATTTTGCAAAAAAATATGAAGAAGATGAAGAGTTTTGGGGGATAGCAGGACTATTACACGATATAGATTATGAAATGTATCCAAATGAACATTGTAAAAAAGCACCAGAGTTATTAAAAGAAATAAATTGTAGTGACGAGCTAATACATGCAATTTGTAGTCATGGATATGGAATTTGTTCTGATGTAAAGCCAAATAGTCAAATGGAAAAAATACTGTTTGCAACAGATGAACTAACTGGTTTGATATGGGCAGCAGCAAAAATGAGACCATCTCAAAGTACGAAAGATATGGAATTAAAAAGTTTAAAGAAAAAATATAAAGACAAAAAATTTGCAGCAGGTTGCTCAAGAGATATAATTTCTCGTGGAGCTGAACAACTAGGATGGGAAGTAGAAAATTTATTAGAACAAACATTAATAGCAATGCAAGAAGTAGAAGATGAAATTTCAAACAATGTTGAACTATATAAATAATAATTTTTAGAGGAGCTAAATGATGAAAGTTATTTTTTTAGATGTTGATGGAGTATTAAATTCAGATGAATATTTTGATAAAACTAGAAGTTTAAATATACAAGGAATAGAAGAAGATATAGATATAGAAAAAATAAAATTATTAAAGAAAGCAATAAATGAAACTGGAGCAAGAGTTGTATTAAGTTCATCATGGAGATATACAAGAAATGGGCAACAACTAAAAGAATTATTATCAAATTATCAAATTTATGCAGATTCAACACCATTTATACAAAATAAAAGGGGACTAGAAATAAAACAATGGTTATCAGAAAATCAAAATATAGAAGACTTTGTTATATTAGATGATGAAATCTTTGATTCTTATGATGATGAACTAATAAAAAAATTAATAAAGATATCAAATGGAAATGGTCACAATTTTGGAGAGGGACTACTTCCTAGAGATATAGATGAAATTATAAAAAGGTTAGGAAGAAATAAAGCAAAAGATGAAGTAAATGAAGAATTAGAGAGATAAATTATAAGTTATAGTTTAAATATTTTAAAGATAAATAGAAAAAAGAGAGGAATACCAATGAAAATAAGTGGAATAGATAAAGATTTTGAAGATATAATTTACTACTTAGATGCCAAAGGCTATAAGCCATTTGCATCTTGTGATGGAGTTGAGGCAAATCATGAAAGACCAGAAGATGTTACTGATGCATATATAGCTTTCTTAAAAAGTCCATAAATAATTGATTTAATGGCAGTGTTTTTGAAAGACAAAGAAAATTATACAGTTAGCCTAAATAGTGGAGATAATGAGAGAACAACAGAATTATATGGCAATATAATATCAGGTACTAGGTATGGTGTTTATTTTAATAATAAAAGTGGTGAAAATTCAGATAAATTTAAAAGTACTATTAGAAATACAGTAGAACAAAAGGAAACCATTCCAAGTGATGAAAAGAGAATGTTAGAAACTTTAAATAAAGTTTTAGAAGAAAGTTCAGACTCAGATTTGGAATTCAAAGTAGACCTTAATACAAGATATCAACCATTTACTAGAAAAGAAGGAAAAATTAATGGGTTAACTATTGAAGCAAAATTAGGAGAAGAGAAAATAGAGGACAATATAAGTATAAAAACAGAAGTAGATATGGAAGTTTTAGCAAATATATTATCAGAAAAATATCATATGCCACAAAAGTCGGATAATATGGATGAAGAATATTTAGAAACTGAATTTGTAACTTCTTGTTGTGACAAAACAAGCTGTACAATTTATTTTATAGATGAACATCTTCCTCAAATATTGGAGCAAATTAAATATATAAAAGAAATAGCGCACACATTGCTTACTTTTGAAAGTAGAGAGTGGATAGGAAGCGACGAAGAACTTATGGATGAATATTATGATGAAGAATATGAAATGGAAGATGAGCTAGAATGGGAGATGCTAGATGACTTTGAAGAAAATCAAGGAACCCCATTAAAGCAAAGAGAAGAAAAATTATTTACATTAGAACAAGAAGCAGAAGAACTTTCAAAACAAGAACAAGAAATAATAAAATTAATAGAAGTGGAAAATGGAAAACTAAGAGAATAGAGGAATACATATGAAGAAGAATGATAAAGATAAATCATTAGTAAAAGTAAAGAAAAATAATATTTGGAATAAAATTAGGAATTTTTTTAAAAAAGAAAAAATAGAAAACAATATTATTAGTATTGAAACTAATAATAAAACAAAAAATGATATTCAAAAAGAAAAGTTTATAGAATATGTAAAAAATATAGAAAACGAAGAAACAAAACTAATGAAACTCCAAGAAAGATATCGTAGTGGCGAAATAAAAGAAGAAGACTTAACTGAAGAGCAAGTAAAAAAATTGTGTGATTTATATGATAAACAGATTGAAAATCTACAAAAATCTAATTCAATAAGAAAGGAAAAGATTTTTAAGTTTAAAAAAAGTTATAATAATAGAAAATAGTAAATATTTATGATAAATCTCTAAACAAGGCTATAAATAGTTTGATTTAGGGATTTATTTATGGTATAATAGGGGCATATTTGAAGGAGGAAATAAAGTGGACAAAATACAAAAATTTTTAGCATATAACGGAAAAATAAATATAACATGTGTAGAAACTACAAACTTAGTAGAAGAAGCAAGAAAGGTACATGGCTTAAGCCCAGTAGCAACAGCAACACTTGGAAGAGTTTTAACTATGGGGCTACTAATGGCAAGTGGGTTTAAGTCAGAAGATGATAGTGTAACACTACAAATAAGAGCAAATGGACCAATAGGAGCAATAACAGTAACAGCAGAAGCACACGAAAAAGTAAGAGGCTATGTGGCAAACCCACAAGTAGAAGTTCCATTAAGAGAAGATGGAAAACTAAATGTAGGAGAAGCAGTAGGAAATGATGGATTTCTATATGTAATAAAAGATATAGGCTTAAAAGAACCATACATAGGAATGTCAAAACTAGTATCAGGAGAAATAGCAGAGGACTTCGCAAATTACTACTATACATCAGAACAAAAGAACACAGCAGTAGCCTTAGGTGTTTTAGTAAATAAAGATGGAGTAAAAAAAGCAGGAGGTTTCATAGTAAGTGCCATGCCAGATGCAACGGAAGATGAACTATTTATACTAGAAAATCGCCTAAAAGAAGCAAAACCAATAAGCCAAATGCTAGAAGAAGATATGACATTACTAGAAATAGCAAAAGACATTACAGGAGATGTAAACATACAAGTATTAAATCAAGAAGAAAAAGAGCCAAAATACGAATGTAGTTGCAGTAAAGAAAAAATGGCAAAAGGATTACAAACGATAGGAAAAGAAGAACTACAAAAAATAATAGAAGAAGATAAAAAAGCAGAAACAGTATGTCAATTTTGTAATAAGAAATATGAATTTAGTGAGGAAGAATTAAAGAATCTTATTAGCTAGTTCCCATTGGGGACGTTTCCTTTTGGGGTATCTGTCCCTTTTGGGTAATCTGTCCCTTTTGGGAATAATAGGAATGACTATTATAAATGTTGTCTTAGGAATCAACATCTTAGTATTACTACATAGGCAATAAAAAATAAACCATTCTGCTTTGGCGAGTGAAATGGTTTATTTAATCTTTTCATAGGCAACACACTCTGTGTGTCTCATTTTCTATTTATATTATACACATATTTTTTATTATTGTCAATAAAAAAAGAAGTCAGAAGTCAGAAGTCAGAAGTCAGAATTTAAGAAGTTTCTTCGAAGGAATAATTAAAGTTCTGACCTCCGATATCTGACCTCCGACCTCTGCTAGGAGGCCAAAAATGTATTTAATAGTTGGACTAGGAAATCCAGAAGAAGAATATGCGAAAACAAGGCATAATATGGGGTTCAATGTAATAAACAAATTATCAAGTAAATATGGAATAGAAGTAAATAAAAGGAAGTTTGATGCACTATGTGGAGAAGGAACAATAGAAGGAAAAAAAGTAATGCTTCTAAAACCACAAACATACATGAACCTAAGTGGAAAATCAATAGTGCAAGTTACAAACTTTTACAAAATATCATTAGAAAATATAATAGTAATATATGATGACATAGACGTTAAGCCAGGACTTATACGAATACGCAAAAAAGGAAGCAGTGGTTCACACAACGGAATGAAATCAGTAATAGCAGAACTAAACTCAGAAGAATTTGCACGTGTTCGAGTAGGGATAGGAAAACCAAAATACGAAGGCGACATGATAAACTACGTAATAGGAGCAGTTCCAAAAGAAGAGCAAGAAGAATTAGAAAAAGGCGTGGAAAAGGCAAAAGAAGCGGTTATAGAGATGCTAAAAAATGGAATAGATATTGCTATGAATAAATTCAACTAGTTCCCATTGGGGACGTTTCCTAATGGGGTATCTGTCACTTTTGGGTAATCTGTCCCTTTTGGGAATTTATATTCATAACTTATTCTAAAAATTTAAGATAAATCAAAAATTTTTATATATAAATATAGAACACTCCCATAATAAGATATTATGAGAGTGTTTTTGTTTTACTAAAGAAATTTGATTAATTAATCATCTAAAAGTTTAAAATCTGTTATTACATCATCGATAGAAGGGTCAGCCTGATCTGTAAATTTCCAATAAGTTCTGCTATGAGAGAATGATTCTGGAATATCTATGCTTTTTTTATTAGAAATTAAACTAGCAACTATTCCAAAAAGTAACGCAACTATAAAAATTCCAACCAATAGTAACAAAAAATGAGAAGTTATCATAAAAATCTCCTTTCAACAAAATCTTTAATAAAACATTTACAATTTTAAGTTACAAGCGAAATTATAACACAAATTCAATAGAAATACTGTCAATAATTTTTAAAAATTTCACTAAAAAATAGCTTTATTTTATTAGCGAAT
>CAOJVB010000067.1 GCA_948444845.1 uncultured Clostridiaceae bacterium
GTCACGCTAGAGGTCGACGGTTCGAGCCCGTTCCAGGTCGCCATTTTTTTATTTAAAATTAAATATGCCTCGATAGCTCAGTTGGTAGAGCAAGGGACTGAAAATCCCTGTGTCAGTGGTTCGATTCCACTTCGAGGCACCAGATTATAATAACTTGCGAACTATAAAGTTTGTAAGTTGTTTTTTGTATAGAAACTAAAATGTTCTCTTTTTGGAAAGGAGAATATTTTTTTATGTTTGAATTCGAAATATTAAAAATCATAAAAGACTATGATTATACAGTTAGAAATGGCAAAATTAAGCATTTAAAGGTTACTAATTTACAATTTATTGAACTACTAAATATTTAATTACATACCCATCTACTCTTGCTATTTACGAATATAAAGTAAATGAAATTGCTAACAAAAACTTTTATATTAAAGAACAACATTAAAAGTATAACTTAAATGAAATTAAACAAATTCTCATAAAATTAAAAATTTAGGTTGCAAAAGTGAATTTTAGTTAGGAAACATATGAGAGAATAAAAAATTAAAATTTTTTACTAAACTAGGGGGAGAAAATGCATTTTTGAACAAACATATGAGAGGATAAAATTTTTTAAAGTTTTTTACAATTTTGGTATACAAAACCTAAAAAAATTCACAGGAAAAGTAGTATGATGATTTTGCAAATATATTGTAATTCATTTGAAATTGTAATAAAATATCAAATAGTAATAATGGAGATGATCTCAAATGAATGAACTAGATAGAAATGAAAATTATAGCAATAAAACTTTTGAAAATATAAAACACATTGATAAAGATGAAATTTAGTTCAAATATTATATAAAATATAATAAAAGAGGGGAGAAAGGGAAGTGTCTTTTTCATCAGAAATAAAAGAAAATTTAAGTAAAATGCCAAATCTTGTAAACAAAGAAATAGTAGAATATGAGTTGATAGGATACCTAATTAGCAATAATACTAGATATAAAAATGGGAAAATAGTATACAAAACAGAAAATGAATACAATATAAATAGGTTTAGCAAACTGCTTTCAAATTTAAATATAATAAACTATAAAATAGAAATAAGGGGAAATAACTATATAATAACTACATCCAAAATAGAGCAAATAGACAAAATAGAATATAGTGATGAATACATTCAATATGTAGGGGATATCCAAAAGGAAGAATTGCTAAAATCTATAATAAGAGGGACCTTTTTAGGTTCAGGAAGTGTAAATAACCCAGAAAGTAAATATCATTTAGAAATAATACTAAGTACAAAAATAAATGCTAATAATGTGATACAAATATTATCTAACTTCACAGTAAAAGCAAAATTATTGGAAAGAAAGAATGGATATGGGGTATATATAAAAGATGGAGAGGAAATATCAAAATTTCTAGCATTAATAGGAGCAAATAGTAGTGTATTAAAGTTTGAAGAAATACGAGTAATAAGAGATATAAAAAATAATGTAAATAGAAAAGTAAACTGTGAAACAGCAAATTTAAATAAAACAGTAAATGCAGCAGTAAAGCAAATAGAGGCAATAAGAGAATTGCAAAAAAAAGGAGAATTTGAAAAGCTTTCAGAAAATTTAAAGGAAATAGCAATAATAAGACTAGAAAATCCAGATGTAAGTTTAACAGAATTGGGACAAATGCTAAAAGAGCCAATAGGAAAATCAGGAGTAAATCATAGGCTAAACAAAATATTAGAAATAGCTAAAATTAAATAACAATATTGTGGTGTAAAAGGGACACGGCATATATAATAAAACTTAAAATTAATGATTTTATTAACAAGTATAGTATTAAAGAAATACATCCATATTAAAAGATAAAGAGGTAAAAATGAAAGAAATAGGAATATATGTACACATTCCTTTCTGCAAAAATAAATGTAATTATTGCGATTTTGTATCTTTTACAAATAGAGAGGAAATGATAGGAAAATATATAAAATGTTTAAAAAAAGAAATACAAAGTATTAATAAAAACAGTTATAAAATAAACACAATATATATAGGAGGAGGAACTCCTTCTTTTATTGATAGTAAATATATTATAGAAATACTAGAAACAATAAGGAATAAATTTGAAGTAGAAAAAAATGCAGAAATAACAATAGAAATAAATCCAGGTACAGCAAATGAAGAAAAATTAAAAAAATATATAAGTATAGGAATAAATAGAATAAGTATAGGACTTCAAAGTACAAATAATAAAATTTTAAAACAAATAGGAAGAATACATACATATGAAGAATTTTTAAATACATATAATATGGCAAGAAAAGTAGGTTTTGAAAATATAAATGTAGACTTAATGTTAGCACTTCCAAATCAAACAGTAGAAGTATTAGAAGATAGTGTAGAAAACGTAATAAAATTAAATCCAGAACATATTTCAATATATTCTTTAATTTTAGAAGAAGGAACAAAAATGGAAGAACTTGTGGATAATAAGAAAATACAATTACCTTCTGATGAAATAGAAAGAAAAATGTATTGGAGTATGAAAAATAAATTAGAACAAAATGGGTATATACATTATGAAATATCAAATTTTTCGAAAAAAGGATATGAATCAAAGCATAATATAAATTGCTGGAATCAAAAAGAATACATAGGATTTGGGCTAGCAGCACATTCTTACATAAATAATAAGCGATTTTGCAATACAAATAATATAGAATATTATTTGAAAAATATAGAAAATAATAATATAAAAGCTAATATAGAAATATGTGAAGTGCAAAATGAAGATGAAAAGCAAAAAGAATATATGTTACTAGGGTTAAGAAAAATAGACGGAGTAGACGTTCAAGAATTTAAAAAGAAATTTGTAAATAACCCAATTTACTTATATAGAAAAGAACTACAAAAATTAGTGAATGAAAATTTAATAGAAATAGACCTAAATAATATAAAACTTACTAATAAAGGCTTAGACTTAGCAAATTTAGTATGGCAGCAATTTATTTGAAATTTAATATTACAAAGATGTTACAAAAGGATATCGTTAATATTACAAAATGAAAAGAATTGGAATAAATATTGCAATAACAAAAATGTTAGTATAAAATGTAATAAGGAGGGGGAGCTATAGTGAAATATAAATTTTTTTGTAAAGTATTATTAATAATTTTTGCATTAATATATATTTTTAAGGTAAATTCATATGCAACGTCAGAATTTACATATACATTAGATAGCAATAATAATGCTATTATAACTGGATACAACGGAACAAGTAGCGATATAGTGATTCCAAGTACAATAGATGGGCATAATGTAAAGAGTATAGGAAAACATGCTTTTGATAAAAATGCAAGCTTGTCAAAGGTTACAATTGGAGAAGGAATTACAAGTATTGATGATTTCGCTTTTGTAGAATGTACTAATTTAGAAAGCATCAAGCTACCTAATACATTAACATCTTTAGGAGACCAAACTTTTGTAGGATGCAATAAATTGAAAACAATAAATATTCCTTCAAGTTTAAAAAGCTTTAGGACATATGTATTTCAAGAAACAGGATTTACAGAATTCACAATACCAGATGGATTTCAAAATATTGGAGACTGCGACTTTAGGCTTTGTTCTAAATTAAAGGATTTTAAAGTTTATTCTAGAGATGTGAAATATAGTGAAGATGTATTTGAACATTGCTCTAGTAGTTTGACATTATATGGATATGAGGATTCAACAACACAAAAATATGCGAAAGAGAACGGATTGAATTTTAAATCACTATCAAATGAAAATAAAACAGTAGATTTTAGCAATGCAAAATTTAATTACAAATCTAAAAATTTAGCAAATTTAGAAATTACAATTTCAGATTACAAAATAGATGAAACAAAAGGATATTATGCATATATTTCAAAAAATAAAAATGAAGACAAAGAAGTTACTAAGTATAGACTTGATTTTGCCATAGTAGATAAAAATAAAGATGGAACTTTAAGAATAGGTGTTTCAAGCAGCATGGCAAGAAAAGCATTAGAAACAATAGGAACAAATTATATACATATTATAGAAAATCACAATGAGGAGTATAACATTATAGCAACAAAAGAAATACCAAGTATGCCATTACCAGATTTAGGTCTAAGACTAGATATATATTTATATGATCCAAAAGAGACATTAGTTATAAATTCAGTTCAGATGAGTGAAGATAGAAAAATCGAATATAGAATAGGAAAAGTTACTTCAAATGATATATTAAAATCATTAAAAAAAGACTCTTCAAGTGTAGCTTTTAACAATTTATTAAAATATGCTAAAAGTGCAGATTATATAGCAACTGGAACTGTGACTACTGAGGGATTGAATTATAGTATTATAAATAAATTAAATATTGAAAAAGGTGCCTACTATTTTGTATATATGGTAGTAGAAAATGAAAATGGTCAATACATAGACATAGAAGATGTGGCAATTTATACAGAATGTAATACAAAAGAAGGGAATGCATTAATACATTTTGATTTTGCTGATATAAAAATAGATGAAAGTACGAATAATGGTAAAAATGATCCTAAAGATGATGGGAAGGATGATCCTACAGTAGCTCCTGATAATAAGCTACCTCAAACAGGAATTTCATATATTATAATAATTCCAATTGTAGTAGTAACTGCTAGTGGGGTGATATACTATATAAAATATAAAAAAATATAGAATCGTTAAATAAAAATATTACATTAATATAAAATAATAAAAAAATTAGCACTTGGTATTGACAAGTGCTAATTTTGGGTATAATATATATAAAGTTAGCAGTCGAAAGACTAAAGTGCTAATTAATAAATAATATAGAATAGGAAAATGAAAACTATGAGAATGTAGGTGATAAAATGTTAAATGACCGCAAAAAGAAAATACTTCAAGCCGTAATAGATGAATATATAAATTCAGCAGAGCCTGTAAGTTCAGGAACACTAGTTGAGAAATATGGTTTGAACTATAGCAGTGCAACAGTAAGAAATGAATTAGCGGAATTAGAAAAAAGTGGTTACTTAGATAAAACACATACATCATCAGGAAGAATACCATCAGAAAAAGGCTATAGATTCTATGTAGATGAATTAATAAATGAAGAAGATATATCATTAGAAGAAATAAAATATATTCAATCAAAACTAGATGAAAAAGTAAATGAAATTGAAGACTTAACCAAAATTGCAACTTCAACATTATCAGAAGTAACACACTACACAACAGTTGCAATAGGTCCAAAAACAGCCATGCAAATAATAGAAGAAATAAAGTTTGTACTATTAGGCAGAAGAATGCTTATGGTTGTAATAGTTACAGATACGGGACTAGTAAAAGAAACAATAATAAAATATGATGAAGACATAACTTTAAATCAAGTAGAGACACTAAATAATCTATTTAATACAAAGCTAAAAGGAAAATCATTATCAAAAATAGATAAACCAATGGAAGAATATATTTTAGCGGAAATAAGTTATAGCATAGAAGTAATAAAACCAATAATAGAGCAAATAAATAAAATAGTAGAACAAGAAGAAAAAATATATTTAGAAGGAACAAAAAAATCATTTGACTTACCAGAATTCAAAAGCATGGAAGTAGCAAAAAACTTTATAAACCTATTAGATACCAAAGAACTAATGCTAGATATGTTAAATTCAGGAGTAGCAAAAGATATAAACGTATACATTGGAGATGAAAATGATAACGAAAACTTAAAAGACTTTAGTATAGTAACATTTAAACACACAGTAGGAGATAAAGACTTAGGAACAATAGGAATAATAGGTCCAAAAAGAATGGATTATTCAAAAGTGATATCAGTAATGAAATACATTAGTAATAAATTGAATAAAGACAAAGAATAATTACAATATAATATATATAAATAATAATTCAAGAATAAATACATGTGAAGGGCAGAAATAAGGACTGCCACTACATAAAAAACAAATAAAAAATTAATATTAATAAGATAGGAGGACAAAGAAATGTCAGAAGAAAACAAAAACGAAGAAACAGTAGAAGAAGTAGAAACATTAGAAGAAAAAGACGAAGTTATAAAATTAAAAGATACAATATTACTTCAAAAAGAAAAACTGGAAGACCAGGAAGACAGACTAAAAAGACTAATGGCAGAATTCGACAATTTCAAAAAAAGAAGTTCAAAAGAAAGGGAAGGACTATACAATAGTCTAATATCAGATATTTTTACATCACTATTACCAGTAATAGACAATCTAGAAAAAGCAGTAAGTGTAAAAACGGAAGATGAAGCATACAAACAAGGTGTAGAACTAGTATTAAAACAATTTAAAGACGTACTAACAGCAAATGGAGTACAAGAAATAGAAGCTGTAGGAATACCATTCGACCCCGAAGTACACGAAGCCGTAGGAATGGTAAATGACGAAACACTAGGTGAAAAAATAGTAAAAGAAGAATACAGAAAAGGCTACAAAATAGGCTCAAAAGTAATACGCCATTCAATGGTAGTAGTAGCAAACTAAAAAGTAGCATTGGGGACGTTTCCTAAATGGGTGCAAAGAAATTAAAAAAAAGAAATATAAATTACAAGAGTAGAAAAAATAAGAAGTAAAAAGTTAAAAGCACCCTCCTTGGGAAATCTGAAAGATTTTCCGAGAGGAAACGTCCCCAATGCGGAAGCCCAAAGCAATAAAAAATAAAATCACAAAACCGTTATTAATTTTAAAAATATAAATTTAAAAAGTAAAGAAAGGAAGTAAATTAAAATGTCAAAAATTATAGGAATCGATTTAGGAACAACAAATAGTTGTGTAGCAGTTATGGAAGGTGGAGAGCCAGTAGTAATTCCAAACGCAGAAGGAAATAGAACAACACCATCAGTAGTAGCATTTTCAAACAATGGAGAAAGACTAGTAGGACAAATAGCAAAACGTCAAGCAGTAACAAATCCAGATCACACAATAATATCAATAAAAAGAAAAATGGGAACAAACGAAAAAGTAAACATAGATGGAGACACATTCTCGCCACAAGAAATATCAGCGATGACACTACAAAAACTAAAAACAGATGCAGAAAACTATTTAGGACAAAAAGTTTCGCAAGCAGTTATAACAGTACCAGCATACTTCTCAGATAGCCAAAGACAAGCAACAAAAGACGCAGGTAAAATTGCAGGACTAGAAGTACTAAGAATTATAAATGAACCAACAGCAGCAGCATTAGCATTTGGTATGGATAAAGAAGACCAAGACCAAAAAATAATGATATATGACTTAGGTGGAGGAACATTCGACGTATCAATACTAGATATTGGTGATGGTGTATTTGAAGTTTTAGCAACAAACGGAAACACACACTTAGGAGGAGATGACTTTGACCAAAGAATTATAGACTACCTAGTATCAGAATTCAAAAAATCAAATGGAATAGACTTAAGCACAGATAAAATGGCAATGCAACGTTTAAAAGAAGCAGCAGAAAAAGCAAAAATAGAATTATCAGGAATGCAACAAACACAAATAAACTTACCATTTATCACAGCAGATGCTACAGGACCAAAACACTTAGATATAACATTATCAAGAGCAAAATTTGAAGAATTAATTTCAGACTTAGTAGATGCAACAAGAATCCCAGTAGAACAAGCTATGAAAGATGCAGGTGTTACAGCAAACGATATTCACAAAATATTACTAGTTGGTGGATCAACACGTGTACCATGTGTACAAGAAATGGTTAAAAAAATAACAGGAAAAGAACCAGATAGAGGAATAAATCCAGACGAATGTGTTGCAATAGGTGCAGCAATTCAAGGTGGTGTATTATCAGGAGATGTAAAAGACTTAGTATTATTAGATGTAACACCGTTATCATTAGGTATAGAAACATATGGTGGAGTATTCACAAAATTAATAGAAAGAAACACAACAATACCAACAAA
>CAOJVB010000068.1 GCA_948444845.1 uncultured Clostridiaceae bacterium
TAATTAATTTTTTTAATTAATTTTTTTTAATTAATTTTTTTAATTAATTTTTTTTAATTAAAATACTTCAAAAAAAACATTTATGAATGAATTTGTTTTTTGTATCTTATGTAAAATATAATAACATTAATTTTGTGTTATGTCAAGAAAAACTTTACGACAAAAATCCCCATATTATAACAGATGTTAACATTCCTATAATATCTGCAATTAAGGCAGCCGCTAATACAAAACGTATTTTTTTTATTCCTACACACGCTGTATATATAGCAATTGTATAAAAAGTAGTCTCTGTAGAGCCCATTATAGTAGATGCAATTAGACCTATCTTACTATCAACTCCAAAAGTAGTCATAATATTTGTTGCCACAGCTGTTGATGCACTTCCAGATATGGGTCTAATAAGAGCAAGTGGCATAATTTCACTAGGAATTTTTAGAATATTTGTAATAGGAGAAATAAATTTAATAATTAAGTCTAATATTCCTGAACTTCTTAAAGCTCCAACTGCAATAAATACTCCTATTAATGTAGGAAAAATATTTACCACAACATCGATTCCTTCTTTTGCTCCTTCTACAAAAGTATCATATACTTTATTTTTCTCTAATAATCCATACACAATAATTAATAGCATTATTACAGGTACTGCTGCTGAAGATATATAATTTATAATACTCATCTTTTTCTCCCTTTATAATATTTTATAAATCGTATATATAATTTTATATTATTACTTTAAATAATAATAAATTAAAATAATAATTTTCATCTAATTCTTTATTATCTAGATTTTTTTTTCTTATCTTTAACAATTGTATTGTAATAAAATCAATTCTTAATTATTTTATATATTACTAAATTTATTAATTAAACTTTTTACATTTAGTGAAAAACTAATAGAAAATTTTATATTAAAATTTATTTTACATACTAATATTTGTTTTATTATTTATTACATCTAATACATAATTTTGTTACTAATATACCTGTTATTGCAGCAGTTATTGTTGCTCCCCATACAGGAATTATGATGCTAGTTGGATTAGTAGAATTTAATGATGCTCTTATTGCAATTACTGTTGTTGGTATTAATTGTAAGGATGCAGTATTTAAAACTATAAACATTGCCATAGAATTGGATACTGTATCCTTTTTTTTATTTTCTTCTTGCATACTTCTCATTGCCTTTAATCCTAATGGTGTTGCTGCATTTCCTAAGCCTAAAATATTTGCTATTATATTCATAGATATTTGTTCTTTTACTACTTTATTCTTCTTCATTTCTGGAAATAAAAAATCTATTATTGGTCTTAATAATATTGTAAGTTTTGAAACAAAACTAGTCTTTTGGGCTATTTTCATTATTCCAGTCCATAAACACATTGTTCCTAATAATGTTATACTCAGTTTAACTGCTTCAGATGTAGACTCAAAAATAGCATTATTCACATTTTGTACATTTCCTGTTAATATTGCATATATAAAGGATATTATTATAAATATTGGCCATAATATATTAAGCATCTAATCACTTCCAATCATTCTTTAAAAGAATATTCTTACTTAATAATTTTATGCCATATTATCTAATAAAAATACTTATTATATTAGAATATATAATAAATTAGCTTTATTTATATATTTTTGTATATATAATTTAAATTGAAAAACAAGAATTTTATATTTCACTTATAATATAAATTTAAACTTACAAAAATTGGAATATTTTTTGGTTTTTATTGTAATTCTTATTGCCTTTTTTGACAAATT
The DNA here is from genome assembly GCA_948444845.1 of uncultured Clostridiaceae bacterium. Lineage (GTDB taxonomy): Bacteria > Bacillota > Clostridia > TANB77 > CAG-508 > UMGS1663. The sequence goes on from CAOJVB010000068.1 coordinate 1,774, forward strand.
GTGATATTATATTTATAGACTTTTTTGTCGAAAATTGACGAATAAAGGAGGAAATTGTATGAAATCAACAGGGATCATTAGAAAAGTAGACGAACTAGGAAGAGTTGTAATACCTATAGAGTTAAGAAATCAATTTAATATTGCAGAAAAAGACCCTATCGAGATATTTGTAGAAGGTAATTGCATTGTATTACAAAAATATGAAAAATCATGTCTTTTTTGTGGAAACACAAAAAAACTTTCTGAATATAAAGAAAAACTTATTTGTAATAAATGTTTAAAACAAATTAAAGAAATAGGTAATGAGTAGTATTATTCATATAACAAAAAACATCAATTTATTTTGATGTTTTTTGTTATATGAAATTGTAAAATACAATTATAAATTTTGTACTTTTAACTTATATATTTAATTTACAATATTCAATAAATTTACCTTATATTTATTAAATTTTATATAAATTATATAAATAATTTGTATATTTCATTTTTAGTCACATTTCTATCTTTCGCTATTTTCTTTATTATCTCATTCTTTTGAAGACCTTTTTCTTCATAATACTTATAATGTTCCTCTATTGGCATACACTTTAAAAGTTTACTTTTTATATCTTCTTTTTTTAATTTGTTACCTTCTATTATAATAATATGTTCTCCTCTAGGTTGTTTATATATTTGTATTATTTCATTTATAGTACCTCTTATAAACTCTTCGTGCACTTTTGTTAATTCCCTTGCTAATACTACTTGTCTTGCTTCTAATACTGCTTGTAAATCTTTTAATGTATTTAATATTTTATGTGGTGCTTCATATAATATAATTGTTTTGTTTTCGCTTCTTATTTCTTCTAATTTTTCTTTTCTTATTTTTTTATTTAAAGATAAAAATCCCAAAAAACAAAATTCTTTAGCATCTATTCCAGATGCAATTAATCCATTTATTAATGCACATGCTCCTGGAATAGGAATAACTTCTATATTATTTTTCAATGCTTCTTTTACTATTATTTCGCCTGGATCTGAAATAACTGGTGTTCCAGCATCTGATACTAATGCAATATTACTTCCTTTTTCCAATTTTTCTATCAATCCGTCTACTTTTATTTCTTCATTATGTCTATGGTAACTAATTAAGGGTTTTGATATTTCTAAATGATTTAATAATTTTAAAGTTTGTCTTGTATCTTCTGCAATTACAATATCTACTTCTTTTAAAGTTCTAATTGCTCTCAATGTAATATCTTCTAAATTTCCTATTGGCGTTGCTACCAAATATAATTTTCCACTCATCTTTACTCCTTCTATTATTTATTCTATGCCTAATTTTTAAAATTTTAAAATTATTTATATATATTTCTTTAATATATTTTTTATTTAATACTTTTTTTATATTATATAGTTAAATTTTGTATTTTTAATTTTATTATTTTATAATTTTATTACATCCTATATTTTATTATATATTCTTAATATATCTTCAGTGTAATTTCCATTTTCATCATATACAAATAATGGTTTTTCTACTTTTAAAAATTTATTTGCATTTTTTACTGCTTTTATTAAAACCAATTTTGGTTCTTTGTATTTATTTGAATATACAAATTTAATATTTTTTGGTTCTAATTTATTGTTTCTTAATTCATATATAATATCTATTAATCTCTCTGGTCTATGTACCATATACAAACTTCCTTTATCTTTTAACATTTTAAAACTTACTTTTATAAAATCTGATAAATTTGCTGTAGTTTCATGTCTTGATATATATTTATATTCATTATCATTTATTTTGCCTGCATTTTTATTTTTATATGGCGGATTTGTTACTATACTATCAAATGAATTCAATTCAAATATATTTTCTAAATTATTTACATCTATATTAATTACTTCTATTTTATCTTGTAGCTTATTAAGAATAACACTTCTTTTAGCCATATCAGCAATATCCTTTTGCAATTCTATTCCATAAATCCTTGTTAATTTTGTCTTTGCACTTAATAAAATACTTAATATTCCTGTTCCTGTCCCTAAGTCTAGAACATTACTATTATTTCTTATATCCTTTGCAAAATCTGAAAGAAGTACACTATCTATACCAAAACAAAATCCATTTTTCTTTTGAATTATTTTTAAGTTTTTATATTCTAAATCATCTATTCTTTCATTTACTTCTATTAATTCTTCCATTTTCTCTCCTCTTCTACTTATTTATTATACTATATTTTTAAATACTTTTCATCTGTTTTTCATTTATTTATACTTTTATTTTTTATATTTATTAATATATTCCCATTTATTGATTAAGTATCTATTTGTCTTTTTGATACATTATCAATTTTATAATTTGCACATATACTATAATAAAGGAGTGATATTGTGCAAACAGATAAATTTAAAAAAAATTACTCACCCTGTAATAACAATTATTCAATAAATAAAAATAATATTAATAATAAATTTAATTTAAATTCGTTATATGAAATTGAACATTTTTTATGTACTTTAAAAAATACATGTAAATGTATAAATTTTTATAAATTTTTAAAATAAAAATATTCAAAATTAATTTAATTTTGAATATTTTAAATTTTTATTTTTTATTATATTTTTATTTATTTTTTATTCTCTATAAAAAATTTTATTAAATCTAATTTTTTCATCATTAAAAGCTTTATTTTCTTCTCCATTTATTGTTATCTTTACTCCATTTATCTCTGTTAATTCAGTTATAGTATTTACTATAGAATTAATAGTTGCCCTTTCTTCTATTTCTCCACTTTTATGATTCTTTATAAATTCTTCTGAAAAGTCTATTATTAATATATCTGCATTCTTTTGTACTTTGTTTATTTTAGTACCTTCTGGAATTGTTCTTTCTAGACTACTACTTTTTGGTCCTTCTATTAGCATTTCTAATACTTCTTTATATGGATTCTCTAATAATTCCTTTACATCAATTAATCTAGCTTCTGGTACTATCTCTTCTCCTGATTTAAAATATAAGGAAACCATTGTCTGTCTCATTTGCTCTTCTGATATCTCTTCTTGTGGTGTATACTCTGTTATTTCTTCATCTTTTTCTTTAGTCAAAAAATAATATACTCCAAAAATACTTCCAATTATTAAACAAACAATTATACTAATAGTAATAATTCTTCTCATTTTAATATTTTCCCTCCTAATTTTTTTCTTTTGTTTAATAATATTTAAGACAAGTTTATTTTAGAACATTTATATAAAAAAAGCATATTATTAGTTTAACTAAACAATATTTTTTATATTAATTTATTATATCTTTTATTTGTTTTATTTTTTCCTTTGCTGTTATATATCCTAATTGATATAAATAATCTACTTTATCTTTATCTAATAAATGGATATCTTTTGTTCTGATTTTTATTAGATAATCTGCTCCATCTAATTCATAATTAGAAAGTTCATGACTTAATATATCTATTGATTTTGTTGCCACATCAATTATATTTAATTCTTTTTTCTTTTTTATTTCATTTTCAAAAACAATTGATATTACTTTATCTGCTCCACTATTTTTTAATTCTCTCCAAGGTACATTTTCACGTATTCCTCCATCTATTAGAAAAGTATTGTCATATTCGACTGGAGAAAATATTCCTGGATAACTACAACTCGCATGAACTGCTTTTCCTATATTAATGTTGTTAATATATACAATTTTGTCTGAATATGTTCCTCTATTCTTTATAGAACTGAATATATATATTTTTCCATTGCGTAAATCTACACTAGGTATTAATAGTTTTTTGCTTATTTGTTCTATATTATTTATGTTTTTCTTTATACATTCTTTATTAATTAATTTTTCTATTGTCTTTCCTCTATTTAATCCAGTAATAGTTATCTTTCTTTCTATAACTAAACCTATTATTAACTTAAAAATATTCTTAACCTCTATATAATTTATTTTATTTATGTATTTTTTAAATATCCTATATATATCATCTGAATCATATCCTACACTATATAATGTAGCTATAATACTTCCTGAAGAAGTTCCCGCAATATATTCAAATTTTATGTTTTTTTCTTCAAATGCTCTTAATGCACCTATATGTGCAGCTCCTTTTATTCCCCCACCAGCAAAACAAATTCCTATTTTCAATATTTATCACCTATTATAAATATATGTCACTATAAAAAAAATACACCTAATTTTTATAAAATTAGGTGCACTTTTTTATACATTTATATTTCTATATTTTACAAATGCTATTATTGCAATTACTGTTATTATTGAAATACCTGCTATATATGTTGCTATATTTTCTCCTGTCTGTGGTAATTTACCAGTTATTCCTCCATTGTTTGTATTAGTTACTATACTATTTGTTATATTATTTGTTGTACTATTTGCTATATTATTCGTTGTACTATTAGTTATTATATTAGATATCTCATTTGTTACTTCATTTGCTATTTCATTTGTTACAGGTGGTTCTTCTGTAGTTGTATTATCTTTTGGTATAGTTATATTAATTGGTTGTAATTCTATATCTCCTGTTCCTCCAAATTCCTCTGCTCCACCCGTTATTGTTATATCTTTTAATTCTATTATTGTATCATCAATAGTTGCGTTTTCTTTTACTCTTAATGATATTGTTAATACATCTATTGGTGTTTTTACTTTTTCGTCTCTTTGTATTGTAAGTATACCACTTTCTGAAGAATAACCTGTTACACTCCAGTCATTTGATGGAACCATACTATTTTTAGTTACTTGATCAAATATATTTTTGTCATATTCTAATGTAGCTACAATTGTATCAATACCATCTCCTGCATCTAAACTAGTTACTTTTAAGCTTACTTCTATTATTTCACCTTGTTTCAATTTAGATGTACTTGTTAAACTTAGATTACCTGAAAAAGCATTTACTATATATGATAAGTTTATAATACATATTACTAATACCATAGTTAAAGTTAATTTATTTTTTAATATTTTTTTCATATTATTTATTCTTCTCCCTTCTTTTCTTATGTATATTGCATATTTTAACTTCTAATTCTATTATAATTTACTTATACTATAACTATAACTTTAATTTTATATTTTGTCAATATTTATTGTATTATTACATAAAATGTAAAATTACTGTAATATTTATAATATGTTTTTATTCTACTCTTTATAGCATTTCAATTTTTTTTATTTTTACTCATATTTTTTAATATATTTCTATTTATCATAAATTTAAATTATAATAGTAATCTATCATTTAACTATATATACCTTTGATAAAAAAATAGATTATTAAAATAATTTTTCTTGTTATAAATAATTTTTTATAATAAAAAATAATATAAAACTAAAAACTAGTTTTATATTATTTTTGGCGGAAGCTGAGGGATTTGAACCCTCGCGGCCCTTGCGAACCCTAACAGTTTAGCAAACTGTCCCCTTCAACCACTTGGGTAAGCCTCCATGTATTTATATGTCAATCATATGAAGCATTTTATAGAAAATATGGAAGTCAGATTTTTTCTAACTTCCTATTATTCTATTGGCGCAGAGGGTGGGATTCGAACCCACGGTAGGCTATTAACCTACGCCAATTTTCAAGACTGGTGCCATAAACCAACTCGACCACCTCTGCAAGTATTAGTGACTTTTGTCAGTAACATTATATATATTAACACATTCAGGCTAATGTTGTCAATAGTAATTTTTGGATTTTTTCTATATTTGTCAACGAGCAAAATTTTCGTTGCCAATGCAACAACTTTTTTTGAAAAAGTGTTGTTATTATC
>CAOJVB010000069.1 GCA_948444845.1 uncultured Clostridiaceae bacterium
ATGCAGATGTAGCAAGATATTCAGTTTTACAAGGAAATGAACAACTATTTGCAACGAAATATAAGACATATTTGCCAACAGAAGAAGAATTAAAAGCTGAAATTGAAAGCCAAAAAGCAATATTTGAAATACAGCAGCAAGAAAAAAATGAAAATAATGAAAAATAGAAAAAATTACTTTTCCAATCATTGACTGGAAAAGTGATTTTTTCTATGTGTATATAAATTCTTTAAATATAATTTCTTCAACTGAATGTTTATAATTATTCATAAGTCCTGTCCATTTTAATGGATTAGTATTTTTCAGGTTTTCATCAATTGGATTTCTTTCTAGCATTTGATTCATAAGTATTTCAAATCTTTGTTTAGCTTGTTTATCAGTTTCTACAATATGCTTTCTTAAAGTCTTGTTCATAAACATTATTATATATTCAGCTTTCTTATGACTTTTTAAATATTCTAATCTTAAATGACCATACTTTCCAATATGATAATCTGTTTCGTAATCTTCTTTCTCTAAATATAGGTCAGGAACAAAATAATCTCCTTCTTTGTGATAAGTTATTTCTATCATAGTTAAAACCTCCATAAATTGATTTTCACTACAAATTTGACTAAATAAATTTATATCTTGAAATGGCTATCTAACACAATGAAATTTTGGAAGAAGTCTATAAGAAAAATTTTGTCCTTATTAGAATTCTCCCAAAATGGTTGATTTTTTCTTTAACGCTAAAGTTAAAGAAAACACCACAAAGCTTGGCAGAGCATATGTGGTGTTTTTATTATTTGCTCGAAATTGCTACTAATGTAATAATCAAGGCAAATGCTATAATAATCATTCCTTCTAAACTGTAGAAAAATAACTATATTATCATTAACATAGCTTGTTCTACCATATAGCACCACCTCCATTCTCACAGCAAAAACTGTGTATGTAAAGTGGTAGCACTCACACTGCTTATTCACATTTTCTACTTATGACTATACAATATTATTCAATAAAATACAAGCAAACAAAACAAAATTACAGTATAAAATCATGAAAAAAATTTTTTATCGTCTGTATTAAAGTAATATCAATAGTTATATGGATTCCAAATGATAAAAATTCGTTGTAAGTACTGAAAAATCAACATTTTGCAAAATCACCTATTTTGTTTGAAAATTTACTACTTGATAATAGTAAGTTTTATCGATTTTAGTTTTCAAATATAGCATGTGAGTGTTTTATTGAAAATTTGTTTTAAAAAATCCATATAATCCTTAATATAAACATATTATAATATTTTTAAAAATAATTTCATGATTTTATCCTGTATATTTTCCCTTTTTTAGTAAAAAATAATAAAGTAATTTTTAAAATACGAAAGGATTATATATATGAATGATTCAAAAATTGGAACCAAAGAAGCTATTGCTATTATTCTTACAATAGCTATTTCTCATACTATTTTATCTATGCCTAGAAATTTACTTTCTAATATAAAGTCTTCTATTTTACTTAATTTGGTGTTTGTTTCTTTTATATTAGTTTGTATTTGTTATGTTGTAGTTAAACTTTTTAAAAATTTCCCTCGGTTCAGATATTTTAGATATTTCAGAATACCTTGGTGGAAAGACTTTTAAAAATATATTGGGTATAGTGTTTATTTCGTATTTTATTATAAGCTCTAGCATTTTACTTAGAGAATTTTGTGAAGCTATTAAAATTGTATACTACCCTATGACTAATACCTTTTTTGTTATTTTACTTTTTATTATAGCTATTGCTATTACAGATAAATTGGAATTTACTGCCACTTTAAAAACAAATTTGATTATTGTTCCTATTGCCCTACTTAGTATGATTTTCTTATTTGGTTCTAATTTGAAAAATTTTTCATTTAATAGAGTTTTTCCTATTATGGGAACAGGATTTGTTAACACTTTTATTTTAGGAATTGGAAATATTTATGCTTTTTCTGGAATAGCTTTTTTATATTTTTTACCACCTTTATTAAAAAAGCCAGAAAACTTTAAGAAAGTTTCTATAGGTGCTTGTATTTTATTTGCTATTTATTTAATTTTAACAGTCAGTATAATACTTTTTATGTTTTCTTATTTTATTAATACAGATGAAATACTTCCACTTTATGTTGTTGCTAGATATATTGAAATTGGTACTTTTTTTGTTAGGTTGGAGTCTATTTTCTTACTTATATGGATGATAATTTTTGCTTGCTATTTAAGTATTGTTGTAAGATTTTGCATGTTAATTTTTAAAAAGATTACTAATATAAAACAAATTAAAGTACTTTCCTACCCCTTTGCTATATTAGTACTTTCTATTTCACTTATTCCTAGCACATATGCTAGTGCTAAACAATATGAAGCTACTGTATACCCATATATTATACTTGGACTTGACTATGTTTTTTGCATTTTACTGCTTATATTTGCAAACTTAAAAAGAAGAAAAGAAAGAAAGGTGACGTAAATTGAAAAAATTATTAAGAAACATTTTCATTGCTCTAATTACTATTGTTTTGGTTATGGCTTTTTCTTCCTCTTATACTTCTTTTAGTATAGATAATTTAGCATTTGTTATTGCTATTGGTATAGATACTGGTGATAATGATGGCAATTTAAAAGTGAGCTTTCAAATTGCCAAGCCTTCTTCTGCCTCTCAAGGCTCTTCAACACAAGATGAAACTTCTATAATTAATACTGTTGAAACAAGTTCTATATATACTGCCATTAACCTTATGAATAGTTATATAGGTAAAGAGCTTAACCTTTCTCATTGCAAATTGGTGGTATTTTCTGAAGAAGTTGCTACTAACGGTATTTCAAATGAAATTTATACTTTGATAAATGATGTTCAAATTAGACCTTCTACTAATATTATTGTTAGTAAAACTGATGCAAAATACTATATTGAAAGTTCAAAACCTAGTTTAGAAACATTACCTACTAAGTATTACGAAATATTTCCTAATTCTAGTAAGTATACTGGTTATACTTCAAATGCTACTATAGGTGATTTCTTTAATGGTCTAACTTGTAATACTTGTGAGCCTTATGCAATACTTGGTGGTACTATTGATAGTAACATAGATAATTTAAAAGATTACTCTTCTTCTGACCCTTTAAATGCTGGTAATGTAAAGTCTAATGAAACAAGTATATCTGGTAAAAGAGGTGCTGAAAATATTGGTTTAGCTGTATTTAAAGGTGATAAATTAGTTGGTGAACTTACTGCTATGGAAACCGTTTGTTTTTCTTTAATGCGTAATAATGTTAATGGCTTTTTAATTACTATTCCAGATCCTATGGATGATGAAAGTTATATAGATTTATATTTATTTCCTGCTAAAGATACAAAAGGAAATGTTGACATTATTAACGGTACACCCTATATTACTGTAGATTGTAAATTTAATGGAAGAATCTACTCTATGAAAAAGGACTCTAAATATTTGGATAATACTGTTTTAGATGAAATTTCAAAAACTGCTTCTAAATATATTGAATTGCAAATATCTAATTATTTATATAAGACTTCTAAAGATTTTAAAGCTGATATTAATGGTTTTGCCAAATATGTTTTACGTAAATTTACCACACTTGATGAGTTTGAGCGATATAATTGGATTCAGAATTACGAAAATTCATTTTTTACAGTAAATAGTGATGTCTGTGTAAAATCTGGTTTCTTACTTACTGAAACATAAACTAAATAATAGGCATTGTGTCCCTGCTTCTACGATGTAAAATTTAATTTTTCCTATTATAGAACAAAGGTGGCTTCCTCCACATAGGCGATTGCTAATTGCCCCTACATTTTAAATTAATTTTTTGCTATGCATCAAGAAGGTTGCTTTGTCACATGTATGGACAAAAATCTACACCCTACAGTTAAAATTCTAAATTGATTATGAATATGGATGACATCACTTAGATTAACCATGGGGTAACTTTTTATAAATTATTAATTAAGGAGAGCTTTATGTTGAATTTTATGTATCATTCTCTATTTTTATTATTTACTATATATGTTTTAATAGAAAGTATTTCATATGGGATATTTGAGATAAAAAAAGAAGAAAACAAATTTGGCGGTTCATGTGTAATTGCGTTTAGTATTTTTTGTGTTGTTTTGGGAAATTTTATTGTTTGGAAAAATTGATATGGATTGGAGTTCCTAGGTAAGAGAATAAAATTGTAGAGTATTTCTTTGAAAAACTAAAAACTAAAGGTCGCCAAAATGGCGACCCTTACATTTTTTAGAATATATTTTATAATATCTAACTTCTAATTTCTAACTTGTGCTTTCCAACTTCTGACATCCGACTTCCAACATTAATACTTATCACTTGACTCAAATACATCTTTTATTTTATGCTTTACTGTATTTTTCACTTCTTCTCTAGCAGGAGTCAAATATTTTCTTGGGTCAAAGCTTGATGGGTCTTCTGTAAATACTTTTCTTATTTGTGCTGTCATTGCTAGTCTTAAGTCTGTGTCTACATTTATTTTTGATACTCCTTTTTTACTTGCTTCATTTAATATTTCGTCTGGTACACCTTTTGCTCCTGGTATATTTCCACCATATTTATTGCACATTTCTACTAATTCTGGTATTACTGTTGATGCTCCATGTAATACTATTGGTGTGTTTGGTATTAGTTCTTTTATTTTTGCCAATATGTCAAATCTTAGTTTTGCTTCTCCTTTAAATTTGTATGCTCCATGGCTTGTTCCTATTGCTATTGCCAAAGAGTCACATCCTGTTCTTTCTACAAACTCTTTTGCTTGCATAGGGTCTGTATACATTGCGTCTTGTTCATCTACATTTACATCATCTTCTATTCCTGCTAGTTTTCCTAGCTCAGCTTCTACCACTACTCCATGGCTATGGGCATAATCTACTACTTCTTTTGTTAGTCTTATATTTTCTTCAAAGTCATATTTTGAGCCATCAAACATAATTGATGTAAATCCGGCTATCTACACACATTTTGCAAGTTTCAAAGTCTGGTCCATGGTCTAAGTGAAGTGCTATTGGAACCTCTGGGTGCTCCTCTACTGCTGCTTCTACCATTTTCATTAAATAATTTATTCTTGCATATTTTATTGCGCTTGCAGATGCTTGAAGTATTACTGGTGATTTTTCCTCAGCTGCAGCATCTACAATTCCTTGTATTATTTCCATATTATTTACGTTAAAAGCTCCTATTGCAAAATGTTCTTTCATAGATTTTTCAAACATTTCTTTTGTTGTTACTAACATATTTTTTCCTCCCTTGTTTTTTTAATAGTTTTATTACTATTATTTAGCATATTATATATTTATATTCATTTTAAGTCAAGTATTCCCATTATTCCCATTGTTCCCATTAGGAAACGTCCCTAATGGGAACTTGGAAAGAGGATACAATATTTACTGTATCCTCTTTTAAGAAAAATTATTTATTTGTTTATTCACTTACTTTATCCTTGCCTTCTTTGTACTCTTTACAGATTTGCTCAAGTTCTTCTCCTGTAAGTATTTCGTCGACCATGAGTCGTTCTGCAATAACTTTAACGAGCCCTTCGTTATCAGAAATGATTTTCTCTGCCCTTTCCATTCCTGCATCGATTAATTCCTGAATTTCTTTGTCAATTAGCTCTTTTTTGCTTTCTGGCATAAGGAAATAATCTTCATAGTCATAACTTCTGTTTTGGTTATTCTCTTTGTCAGAAAGTCCCCACTTCATAACAACTGCTTTAGCATAGGTATTTACATATTCTAAGTCATTTGAAGCCCCTGTTGAATTTGTTTCTATAATTCTTCTTTCAGCTACTCTTCCTGCTAATGACATTGCTATTTGGTCTATAAAGTATTCTCTTGATCTTATTACATATTCTTTTCTGTCGAAATATGACATTGTAACGCCTGCCCACCACATCATTGGCAATATTGAAACACAAGATATCTTAAAGTCTCTGCGATTTTCACACATAACTTGTAGAATATAATGTCCTGTTTCATGATATGCTGTGGCTCTCTTTTCTTTTTCAGGTATATTTTCATAGTCTTTGAGATCGGCATTATAGCAACTTAATATGCACTCTTTATCTACATATTTTTTTCCTTTTCTTCTTGCTTCTCTAAATGCTTTCTCAAAAATACTTATTACATTTCCTGGCTCATATGAAGGTGATTCGGAAAGAGAGGATGTATATATACCAAATTTTACAGCTTCTTGTGTAGGTTTTACTTTATACTTTTTTTCAAAAAGTTTAAGGTGTGAATCAAGCATTATTCTTAAATCATCTTTTTCTGGTTCTTCTACATACACTTCATTTAAATACTTCGAAATAGCTGTATCTTCTACAAAGTAGCGTTCATAGTCTTCTGATTGTATAGTTGCAATCATTGGAATATTATACCTCTTTATACAGCCATATAACAACATGATTAAATATTCGTCTGTCTTCATATAAAGAGTATTATCAATATATAGTACAATGCTCTTTCTATTTTGAACCAAAAAGTTCATTACTTTCCTTACAGTTCTTTCATATGCTCGATCACTTTTTATTTTTAATAACTGTTCTGGTTTTAACTGCAACACTCTTTTGCCTGAGAACTCTTTAGGACATTCATTAGTTGAAATCTGCCTTGCTATTTCATATGCAATTGCAGTTTTCCCTACATCCATTTCTCCTGTAATAAATACATTGTTTCGTACTTTCTGAGAAATATGGAACCATATTTTTTCAAGTTCATGTTTCCTTTTGACAATAGGCTCAATAGGCTTTTGACACAGTTTTTGTGTTACATCTTGTAAATAGTCTGTTAAAGCTTTTGGAACTAACTGATTTGATACTAAATTAGCCTTTACCAGTGCTCCTTCTATTTGTGCTATTTCATATTCTTTTTCTATTTCTTTATCACCAACAATAAATTTATATTGTATATATTCCTTTTTTTGCTTTTTAGCTTCTTCTACACTGTTCCGAACTTTTTCTTCTGGAACGATTAGTGTTGTTACTTCTCCATCTACTTCAACCCAAAAGATTATTCCTACATTTTTCATTTTCTTCATAACTATGTCCTCCTTTTGCTTTACTCCATATTTATGGTTACATTTTTTATATTGTCTATAGTTACAATTTAATAATTTTTCTTTTCTCCCTTCTCTATTATTAATTATGTTGACATTCTATCATGTCAAGTAACATTTTTCAATAGTTTTCTACATTTTTCTACTATTTTTTTATTTTTTATAAATTGTAGTGTTACAATTGATGTGAAACAAAAGAAATAAAAATTGAATAAGTGAT
>CAOJVB010000070.1 GCA_948444845.1 uncultured Clostridiaceae bacterium
ACAAATAAAACAAAACTATTTGAATGTCCATCTGGAGTAGAACTTACTTCAAGTTTCATATTTGAAGGAAATAATTTATATACATTCTTTTTGAAAAGCAAATTAATAGAAACTGGAAAATCTTCTCATACATCAATGGAAACAAACCGAGATTTAGTAAAGATAAACTTAGAAACAAAAAAATATGAAGAAATATTTAATAGCAAAAACAGAAGTATTATTCGGAATATATAATGGAAAGATAGTCTGGGAAGAAATTGTATATAAAGAAGATCCAGAAAAATTTTTAAACAATGCTAATAAAGACTTAGAAAACTTAAGAAATTCTACTAAAAAAATAAAACTTTTTGATTTATCTAACAAGACAGAAACAGAGATTTATCAAGATGTTAATAAAAATATAAATGGCATACAATATGCAAATGGTAAAGTTTATTTTGTAGCAGATAAAGGACAAAAAATAGAGTATATCGATTTAGAAACAAAACAAAAACAAACATTATGCGATTTACCAAAAGGAGGAGTAAGTCTAAATGGAATATATGATAACAAATTACAATATTGCTATTACACAGGAAGTGAAGCAAAAATAGATAAAGCGTATTATATAGACTTAGAAACAAAAGAAAGCAAAGAATTTAAACTATTTGATAAAAATAGATATTTGGTAGAAATATTAGCTGAAAATAAAGATTTCTACTTCGTAAGAACAGGATATGAACTAGGTGCAGAATATTCAACTTGGGCAGGTACAAAGCAACAAGACATAGAAAAAGAAAACTATGGATTAATAAAGAAAGAAGATTATTGGAATTCAAAACCAGAATATATAAGTATGAAAAATACTTAAAAATATAAGGAGAGAAGTATGTTAGAAGTAATTAATTTAAGCAAAAGCTATAATGAAAAAAAGGCACTTGATAATATAAATTTTAAACTAGAAAATGGATTAGTAGGGCTACTTCGGACCAAATGGAGCAGGGAAAAGTACATTAATGAATATTATAACAGATAACTTAAATGCAGATACAGGAAAAATCTTATGGAACGGACAAGAAAGTAATGTATTAGGTGCAAAATATAGAGAAATATTAGGATATATGCCACAACAACAAGGTTTATACAATGGATTTACAGCAAAGAGATTTTTAAATTACATTGCAGTATTAAAGGATATTCCAAAAGAAGATATAGAAAATCAAATTGAAAAAGTAAGTAAAAGTGTCAATTTACAAGATGAACTGAGTAAAAAAATTGAAATGTATTCTGGAGGAATGAAACAAAGATTATTAATCGCAGCAGCCATTATAGGAAATCCAAAACTACTAATCTTTGATGAACCAACAGCAGGACTAGATCCGAAAGAAAGAATTAGAGTGAAAAAATTAATGAGTGAACTTGCAAAGGATAAAATAGTTATAATTGCAACACATATAGTTCCAGATATAGAAAACATTGCAAACGAAATTATTATTCTAAAAAATGGAGTATTAAAAGAAAAAGATACACCAGAGAAATTAATAAAGAAATATGCGAAAAATGGAAATTTAGAAGATGTATATATGAATATCTTTGGAGAATAAGGAGGAAAATAGAATTTGAATAGAACTATTAAATATGAATTCTTAAAAATATTTACAAGCAAACTATTTTTATATACATTAATAGCATTTATATTAGCAGATATTGTAATACTAATTTATACTGGAAATATTGTAAAAAAAGATGAAATTCCATATTCAGCATATAAAATCTTAAATGAAGAACTAAAGGACTTGCCAGAATCAGAAAAAGAAGAACTAATAGGTAGAGAATATGAAAGAAACAATGCTTTTGGCATCATAACGAATATAATAAATAATAAAAATAGTGAGAGTGAATATATAAGAGAATTTGCAGAAAATTTAAAAAGTGAGAATAAAGAACTTTATGATAAATACATAAATGAATACGAGAACAGAACTTATAAATATACTGGAGATGAAACAAAAGAATCCCAATTTTTTGAAGAAATCAAAAAAGAATATGATGAATGTAAAAACTATAAAAATACTATTACTGGAATTTTAGAAAAAGCAGATAACCTAGAAACAATTTGGGTTTTCCAAGAATCAGAAGATGACTTTTCAAATAAAAACATAAAAGATACAGCAAAAAACTATGAGAAAATGCTTGATGTAGAAGTACATTATATTCCATCAAAAGGAATTGAGAGTTTTACAAAAATGGGAATAACAGATATTTTCATAGTTCTTATGATATTTGTAATAGCGACTATCATCATATATGAAGAAAGAGAAAAGAACTTATTTCCGCTTATTAAAAGTACAAAGAACGGAAGATGCAAAACAATCTTGTCAAAAATATTTGTAATGTTTATTGTAATTTTGGCTATTTCGCTAATTTTATATGCTATAAATTTTATTTATTATGGAATGACAATAGGATATGGAGATTTAAGTGCAAACTTACAATCCATAAATACATTTATTTATTCCACATTGCAAATAAGTATAGGTGGGTATATTGCTTTATTCTTAACTACAAAAATAGCTGTATTTTTTATAGTATCACTCATGATATTACTTGTTTCTAATCTAGCCAAAAATAATGCTTCAAATTACATTGCTTTAATTTTAATTTTTAGTATTAGCTTTTTGTTATACAAAACAATAGATCCTATTTCAAAATATAATGTATTTAGAGTAATTAATATTATAAATTTAATAGAAGTAAATAGTATCTATAAAACATATATGAATCTAAATATTATGGGAAATATGCAAAATGTATTACATTTAAGTCTATTTTTTGCTATAATATTATTGTTCATATTTGGATTTGCAAATAGTTTGATTTTTACAAAAAGAAAAGATTTAGGACTTACAGAAAATCGTTTATTAAAAAGACTAAAAAGCATTACAATAATTAAGCCTAAAATATTTACAAAAATTTTTTGGTGTGAGCTTTATAAAATGATGATAATAAATAAGGTACTTATTATTCTTCTACTTTTTACAGCATTTCAAATATATAGTATGAATAATGCAAACAAAAATATTTCTTTTAGTGAGAATATATACAAAAATTATATGAAAACATTTAGTGGAAAACTAACAGAAGAAAAAGAAAGCATTATACTCAAAGAACAAGAGAAATTTGAAAAAGCAAAACTTGCAATAGAAAATATAGAAGAAAAAGTACAAAATGGAGAAATAAGCAAAGAAGAAGCAATAAGATACAAAGAACCATATAATGAAATTTTAAGTAGCGAAGAAATATTTTTGAGGATAATAGAACAATATGAACATATAAAAGAAAATCCAAAAGCAGAATTTGTTTATGATACAGGATATAAGGAATTATTAAGAGTAAATAAAAATGCTTTTATAGAAAGTGATGTTTATTTAATTGTTATGGCAGAAATAGCTTTTTCAGTCATCTTTGTAATGGAATATAAAACTGGAATGAATAAGATATTAAATACAACACCTAAAGGAAAAAAAGTAACGGCAAAAGCAAAAATAGTAGTTTGTTTAATTACAGGGTTAATTATTTTTATAATTAGCATAATACCAGAGATAATTAAAGTAGGTCAAATATATGGATTTGACAATATTACAGCAAGTATAACAAGTTTAAGATATTTTGACAATTTACCTTCTGGAATTAGTATATTAGGGTTTACAATTATATGCTATTTGGTAAGATTTATAATGTTTATTAGTATAGTATTATTTATATTATGGATCTCATTAAAATTAAAAAATACAACTTATACTATATTGGTCGCAAGTACAATAATGCTAATTCCTATAATAGTAGCAAAGTTAGGTATTGAATTTTTAAATATAATAAGTGTAGATAAAATACTAAATTTAAGTAAAATAATACTTATGGATGGAAACTTAAAATGGTTATATATAGCCATTCCAAGTGTCATTGGAATATATAGTTATAAAAAGTTATTAAGGAAGGAGTAAGTTATAATTATGAATAGAATTTTGGTAGTAGAAGATGAGTTCCCAATAGTAGACTTAATAAGTATTGCACTAAAAAATGTAGGCTATGAAGTAGACTATGCTTTAGATGGAGAAAAAGGAGCAAATTTGATAGAAACAGGCAAGTATGATTTAGCTTTGCTTGACATTATGCTACCAAAATTTAATGGATATGAGTTACTAGATTATGCAAAAACTATGGAACTTCCTGTTATTTTTATAACAGCTAAAGGTAGGCTTAAAGATAGAACAAAAGGATTAGATATGGGAGCAGATGACTATATTGTTAAGCCATTTGAAGTAGAAGAACTAATTTCAAGAGTAAATGCAGTTATTAGAAGATGCCATAAAAAAATAGAATTAGGAGATATACAAATTAATTTAGAAAGTAGAATCATAAAAAAACAAGGAAATGAAATAAAACTAACACCAAAGGAATTTGATCTGTTTATATATTTATATGAAAATCAAGATAAAGCACTAAAAAGAGAAGATATACTAGAGAAAGTATGGAGTGATGAAGAATTGGATTCTCAAACATTAACACTTCATATACAAAGAATAAGGAAAAAGCTAGACTTAAATGATAGACTTAAAACAATTCATGGAGTAGGCTATATTTTTAGGAGGGAATAAATGAAATTTGGTGTAAAAATAGTTATATCTGTTATAGCAATTATTTCAGTTATTTTCTCTATTGCAGGTATAGTAATCATAAAAAGTAATTTTAAATATTCATTTGAAAAAGCAATTAATCAAAGTATAGATTCTCATACCTTAGAAAGATATGGGATAGAAAACAATATATCCACTAATATTGAGAAAAATGGAAATATATCAAGAGAAAAATTAAGCAGCTATGCAATCAGCCTTGTTTCATATTTAGGAAATGATAAAAAAATATCAATTTATATAGAAAATGAAAAGATATATTCTAACATTGACATAGATGAAGAAAGTTTAACTTTTTTTAGTAAAGCAAATGATGTAAAATACATTATAAAAGATATAGAAAAGCAAAAATATATATTAGTATCTTCAAGTGTAGAGGTAAATAGCCAAAGGGTAATGCTTATTAGTAGGTACGATATAACAGATGTTTTTACAGAAAGAGATAGGCAGGTTCAGTTTTTTTATAAAGTAGATACTGTAGTTATTGTAATTTCATCTATTGTTATATGTATGTTAGCAATATTTTTAACTAGACCAATTAGAAAATTAAATGAAATGAGTAAAAAAATAACAAAAGGATCGTATAACGAGAGGGTAAATATAAAATCGAATGATGAAATTGGAGAACTTGCCAAAAGTTTTAATAAAATGATAGAAACAATAGAAAATAAAATAAATGAATTAGAACTTTCAGTAGAGCAAAAAGAAGATTTTATTACAAACTTCACACATGAATTAAAAAATCCAATGACATCTATTATAGGTTATGCAGATATTTTAAAAAGTGGAAAATACGATAAAGAAACAAATATAAAATCTGCAAATTATATATTTAATGAGGCAAAAAGATTAGAAACTTTAGCACATAAATTAATGGACTTAATGGAACTTTCAAATGAAACTGTTAAATTAGAAAGCATAAATGTAGTATGGTTTATGAATAATCTATATAAAGACATACATGAAAGTTTAGGAGAGATAGAGCTAAAATTAGATATAGAAGATGGATATATAATGGCAGATACAATATTATTAGAAGATTGTTTAAGAAATCTAATAGATAACAGTAAAAAAGCAAACCCAAAGGATAAAATTATAAAAATAATAGGAAAAAATGAGCAAGATAAATATAAAATTTCAGTAGAAGATAAAGGCTGTGGAATACCAAAAGAAGAAATACCTAGAATAGTAGAAAGTTTTTATATGATAGATAAAGCAAGAGCAAGAGAAAATGGAAGAAATGGTATTGGGCTTTCAATATGTGAAAAAATTGCAAAAATTCATAATACGAAACTTATTATTGAAAGCGAATTAAATAAAGGAACTTGTGTATCATTATACCTGGAGGTGGCAGATATTGAAAAATAAAACAATTTTGATATATATATCACTTATATTAATTACTATACTTTCATTTGCCATCCCTAAAATAATAACAAATATACAAGATAAAAAAATATTGTCAGATAAATATACGATAAGCAAAAAAATACACACTTTAAATGAAAATGCAAAAAGTGTAGAGCTAATAGAAAAAATGTATAGCAAGTATAATATGGATAAATATAATGTTCAAGTTTCAGATATTGTAAATGCAGCAGAAACAACAATAGTAAAAGAAACAGAAGGAGATGTGAATATTCAAATTAATGATGAAAATATAGATTACACATTAAATAAATTTGGGGAACTAATAAGACAAAACATTATAAGGCAAGATTTTTTTTATCAGTTTTCATCAAAGTTTATTACATATAGAATTTGGGATTATGATAATGGAAAGATACAGTATAAGCAGGTAAAAATATTCACACAAGATTCTTTAGATGAAGCTATTGCAAGTATGGAAATAGAAAATGAAACAAATAAAATTATAGCATATACAGTAAAAACAGAATATTCTGAAATAACACAAAAAGTATTATTGGAATATGCTCAGTATTTAGAATTATATAGTATATCTGATGATTGGGAATATAGAGATAATGAATTAAAGTCTAAAACAGTAGGAATAAAAATAATAGGAGATACTGATGATAGATATAATTATGTAAAAATAGTTCCTTTGGAAGAATAAAAATGATATAAAGAAAAAATGCAACTGGAAGCTGATAGCATTTTAAGAAGAACTACACTACAATTAAAGATGAAGAAAGATAAAATAATTCAAGACTTGCAAAAAAAGCTAATTTGAGAGAAGATGACGCAGAAAATGTATATGATATTGGGGTGAAAATAATTACTGGAGAAATAAAAAACAAATTAAAGCATCCATTTAGAGGTCAAAATTAGTGATAGAGTAGGAATTTGAAATATAATTCCTATTTT
>CAOJVB010000071.1 GCA_948444845.1 uncultured Clostridiaceae bacterium
CTCAAAATCTAAATGGATTTTTTAATATGTAAATCCTACATATATTGAAAATAGTAATGTTTAGATATTTGCTAGTGCCGAAATTAGTTCCAACATCTAACAAATATCTAACATAATTGTAAAATCATCTAAATAATATAAAATATGTCAATGTGGCGAAATTGGTATACGCACATCACTCAAAATGATGCGGGAAACCATGTGGGTTCGAGTCCCACCATTGACACCATAACTCAAATATCATTTGAAGATGAAGAATTGTTTTCTTCATTTTCTTTCTTTTTATCTGTAAGTTTAAAAGTATCTTCTAAAACACTAGCAGAAATTTTTTTAGAGTTACTATCTAAATGAGCATATAAGTTTGCAGTAGTAGAAAAATTAGAATGACCAAGCCACTCTTGAATCGATTTCATAGGAATATTTTTAGCAAGTAATAAACTAGCACAAGAATGTCTTAAATCATGAAAACGAATATGTCTCATATTATTTTTATCAAGTAATATACTAAAATGTTGCGTAACATAGTCAGGTCTTACAATATTTCCATCAGGTTTAACAAAAACATAATTCAAATACTTTTTAATATAACTATTACCAAAAGCCTTTTTGAAGGATTGTTGTTTTTCTTTTGCATCTAAAAGCATATTTGCAATATCATCAAATAAAGGTAAAGTTCTATAACTAGACTTGTTTTTTGTTCTATCTTTTCCTTCAATTTTTCTATTATTACCATCTGTATTTGTAATTGTAATAGTGTGTTTAATAGTAATTGTTTTATTTTCAAAATCAAAAGAATCCCATTGTAAACCTAAAACTTCACTTCGTCTTAATCCATAAAAAGCAGTAATCAAAATAATAAGTTCTAGTGAGTCATTTTTAGATATTTCAAATAGCTTATTTAATTCACTTTCATTGTAGAAACTATTAATAAATTGAACTTTTTTAGGTCTTTGGACTTTATCAGCAGGATTACTCATAATAACATTCATTTTAAAGGCATAATCTAAACATTTTCTTATAAGAGCATGATGGTGAATGACTGTATTTGCACATAAATTATATTCTTCCATTAGTACATTATAAAAGTTTTGAATATGAATAGGTTCTAAATCTTTTAGTTTTATAGGATGTTCTGTAAAATATTGTTTTATATGATTATTAGCAATCTGCCTATAAGAAGTAAAAGTAGAACTTTCTATTGTGTGTTGTACAATTTTTAGCCAATAAAAAAGATACTCTATAAATAGAATATCAGTTGTATTATTTGTATTTGAGTTTGTTTCTGCTTTATCTAATGTTTTTAATTGTAATTCTTTTTCTAATTTTTCTCTTAATTGTTCTGCAACTACTAAAGCTTGTTTCTTGTTACCTCGTTCTTTTAGTCCTGTGGAACGCCAAGGCAAATGTCTTTTTCCATTTTCATCATAATACTCTAAAACAGCTTGATAAATACCATTTCTAACTTGCAGACAACTTACAGATACTTTGTTTACTTGTAAATTTTCTGTTACCAAATTTAACTCCTTTCCAATGTAACAGACTAAATTAATTTACTATTGATTTCTTTGTAGTAAATATAATAGCCTAAACACTCTTTTTTACTAAATAATTTATAACGCAATGTTTAGGGATTTTATATTCTCTACCAACTTTTATAGATTTAATAGCATTTTGTTTAACTAACCTATAAGCAAGAGTTATACCTATGCCTAGCATTTCTGCTAATTGTTTTACAGTTACTACATCTTTATATGTAGTAAACATTACTTTGTTCAAATTAGTATCTTCCATAAACTTAACCTCCTTAAAAAATTCACAATAGCAAATAAAAATTTTACTATATGTATGCGTATTGCGTTTTTGAGAGAGGTCAATATCCTCATGCTTGTTTTTCTTCAAAAATTAATAAGCTTTTGCACTAATTCTTCGTGGTAAATCAATAGATGCTTTAATACCTCTTTGCATAACATATTGATTTTTCTTACTATCATAGTGATAAATACTAGAATTAGCTTTTTTACAGGCATAGTCAGAAAGTGGATGTGCATTATAAGAAAGTTCTATTGCATCCTGCTTTTGAAGTTCTAATAATTGTTCATAAATTATATCTTTTTTAGAACTTCTAACATAATTCTTTTGATATTCTGCTTGGGCAATTTTTCTTTTTTCTGCATTAATAGATTTCCTAGAACTTTTTTCTTGCTCATATCTTCCATCTTCCTTAATAGTTTTAGAAATATATTGTTGAGAAACATTTACAACATCAGCAATTTTATTTTGTTTTAAATGTTTATTAAAATATAAATCTAAAATTTGCTCTTTTCTATCCAAAAGATTTCCTCCTTTCATTTAGTTGTATTTTTGTTTGTTGATTTTTAGATACAAAAATCCTAAGGACTTTTAGGTAAAATTTCCAAACAAAACTTGACTATTATCTATAAAAACTATATAATAGTAATAACTTGATGAATATTATCAATTATAAATTGTAATATGATAACTGAACAAGCAATTACTAATATATATAATACAGTAATAATTCGTGCTTGTCAAGTATTACATATAAATTTTTTAAAAAATTTTTGGGAGAGTGAAGATGAGAAAGAATAATACAGGGAATTTCAAGACTTTCTGGTTTAAATATAGTGATTATGAACTAAGAAAAATAGATAAATCCATATATATAACACCAAAGGAAGACTCTAAAGCCCAAATGTATGACCCATTTAATGTTTCTGATAGTATATTAGTAGATATACTACTTATAGGAAGAGATGTAGAAAATGATGAATTAAAATTAGCAGAAGAGAAAATTATCGAGTTTGTAAAGAAATATGGGTTATTAGGAGAATTAACATATTTGCCATTAAATACAGATATCGTAAAACAAAGTAAAGTATACTTACCTGCAGGAAATGTAGTATGTAATAAAGAAACATTAACTGCAGGAGAATACATAAGGCTATTTCTAAAATGTGAGAAGAAACAAAAAGTTACAATAAAAGAAAATTCAAAAGGAGAAATTTTAGAATTATCAATAGAAAATGAAGCAAATCCACTTGCTTTTATAGATAGACCAGGAGAATATGCAGTAGTATTTTCAAAAGCCTATTCAGAAGGTGTAGTTTGGATTATGGATTATGCAAGAAGATTATATTTAACATTTGAAGCAATAGAAAATTATAGTAAAGTAGAAAATGCTTATACAAGGCAAAAATATGATAATTACATAGAAAACTTTAATGCTTCAAAGATTGCTTGTAGAATATTAATGCATAGTAATAAAGAATACCCACCTGTTTTAGAATGGAACTTTAATTCTCTAAAGCTAGCAATAGATACAATGTTTGCATTAAATGAAACAAGTGAAAGAAAAACAGTAAAAATGTGTAAGCACTGTGGCAAACCTTTTGCTTCAGATAACTTAAAAGCAGAATATTGCAGTCCACAATGCAGAAATCAAGCTAATGTATATAAAAGTAGGGCAAAGAATAAATAAGAAGTAAGAAAGAAGGAAATTTATTGGAAAATAGTATTTCATTTTATTTTCAAATGGATAAAAATGAAGAATTTAGTTTAAAATCTAAAAAGGATTTTATTGAAATGGGAGAACGTGCTTATAATTCAGCAGGGGAGTACTTTTCTATCTTTGAGAAATGTTTTAATATGATTGTAACTGGAAAGCATAAAGCATTATGTACTAACATAGCATTTGCTTGTGAATTATATATAAAAAGTTTGCTTTTTCGTGAATGTGTAGATTGTAGAAAAAAACATGATTTATTAGAGTTATATAATATGTTACCAATTAAAATAAAAGAAGGAATAAAAGAAATTCATCCATGCAGTAATAGTAAAAAGGATAGATTTGAATTAGAATTAAAAGAACTGGGAAAAGCCTTTATTGTATTTAGGTATGCATATGAAAGAAAGAGATTAGCGTGGAATATACAATTTTTAATTGAACTAGTTTTAACTTTACGATATTATACAAGTACGGTTTTTAGCAAAAATAGAGAGAAGGAGGAATTAAATGTTTGAAGTCAAAAACTTTGATAATTGGATAGAAGATAAAGAATCAGGAAGATTTGGTAGTGGTGCAAGTGAGAAGATATGGCTAATTAATCCAGAAACAAAAGAAAAAGGACTTTTTAAATTTCCAAAAGTAAAAGATAAAGAAAAAGGAATAATAACTGGAGAATACTGGGCTGAGAAGCTTGCTACCGAAATTGGGAAGTTAATAGGTGTAGAATGTGCAAGAGTAGATATTGGAACATATAAACGGAAGAATTGGCTCAATGAGTTATAATATAATAAAGATAGGTGATGAATTTATAGAGGGAATAAACTATATTCAAACCAAATATCCTTATTATCAAAAAGAACAACTATTTGATGAGTACTCTGGAGAAAAATATACAGTACAAATGATTAAAAACAGCCTTTCTGAAGATATAAGTTTAGTAGAAGATGTTTTTAATATGATAATATTTGATGCTCTAATTGGAAATAGCGATAGACATCATAGCAATTGGGGAATACTATTTGAATATAATCATAATAGTTTATGTCCAAACTATAAGTTAGCACCACTATATGATAATGGATCTTCTTTATGTTCGTATATAAATGAAGATGATGTCGAAAACATTTTAACGGATAAACTACGATTTGAATCAGTTATTAATACTAAATCAAAATCAACAATTGGATGGAATGAAACAAGACCAATTAGGCATTTTGAATTAATACAACTTATTAGAGAAAATTATTATAATGAAACAGTAGATATTATAAAAAGAATAAAGCAAAAAATTAATGAAGGAAATATTAATGAAATACTAGGCAAATTTGATAATACTATAATAAGTACAAATATGAAAAAAATCATAAAGATTTTTATTTTAGAAAGAAAAAGCAAAATACTTAGTATATATAATTTAGAGAAGGGAGAATGAAAACTATGGAAAGAGAGCTAGTATATCTAGTTTGGAAAGATGTAAAAACAGGTAATAGATATAAAGTTGCAGAACTATATAAAAAAAATGGGCATTTCTATTTTAAATATATTTTAGAAAATGTAAAAGAGGCTCAAAAAAATGGATTTGAGTTATTAGTTGCTTTTCCTCAGATTAATGCAACATATGAAAACCCACATCTTTTTGCAGTATTTGGAGCAAGACTTCCTGATAAAAGAAGACCAGAAATTAAAGAAATTCTAGAAACTTATGGAATGACAGAATATGATGAATTTGAGTTATTAAAAAGAAGTGGTGCAAAATTACCAACAGATAATTATGAATTTGTAAAGTAGAAGGAGAAAAAGGTATGTTTGAAGAAGAAATTGAAATTATAATGAAAAAACATAAAATTTTGATAGATAAAGCAACAGAGATTATGAAACAAGTGAAAGACCCAAAGCATTCTTTATCTCATATGGAAAGTGTTGTAAAATATACAATAGAGATTTTAAGAAATGAAGAACAAGCTAATAAGGAAGTCTGTATTATTTCAGCATATTGGCATGATGTGGGGAGAAGTATACAGAAAAAAGACCATGCTTTGCTTAGTGCTAATATGTTAAAAGAAGAAATGGAAAAATTGCAATATGATAATGAAATTATAGAACAATGTTATTTAGCTATTTATAAACATAGTTGGTATGATATGCCAGAAACTTTAGAGGGAATAATAGTAAGAGATGCAGATAAAATAGACTTTATAGGAATTGGTCGATGGAAACAGTGTATAAAAGAACAAAACAAGTGTAACAGCATTTTAGAATTATTACCTACTTTAAGAAGTGAACTTTTACAATTAGAGTGTTCAAGAAAAATATATGATATAGAAGTAGCTAAGTTAATAAAATATCTGCATGATATAATTTTTGATGTAAAGTAAATCAAAATAAAGATGAAAAGGAGCATTTTTATATGCTCCTTAATAACATTTATTTACGTTTAATAATACCCAATTTACAAAAATAATAATAAGCATCCATACCACCTTTAAAATAAATCTCTTTTTCAATAATATCTTGTAAATCATAATATAAATTAAGAATTTTAGAAATAGAGAGGCATTCTTCTTTTGAAAGCCCATCTTCTAAAACTTCATCATCAAGTAATTTTTGTAGATTAATATTGCTATCTAAAATTTTGTGAATTTGCTTATGCAATTCCTTATAATCTTCATTGTTATTCTTTAAATAACTTCTAACACCATCAAAAAGTTCATAAAAATTATCACTATTTTCATCATAAAATGAAATAAATCTTTGTTCTTCATTCATATCTAATACCTCCATTAATTATAAATATATCTTTTTAAAATTATTTCTTCGATAGAATTTTTAAGGTTGTTCATCTTGCCAACCCATTCTAATTGATTAGTTACTTTCAATTCCTCTGTAATACACTCTTTTTCTGCCATTAGTTTCATTTGAACATCAAAAAAATCACTTGCTTGTTTATCTATATCTAGCAAATGATTTGTAAGTTCATCGTTCATAAATAGTATTGTATATTCAGCTTTTTTATGGCTTTTAAGGTAATTTAATCTCATTCTAGCATATTTTCCTAATGTAACGTTTTTAGTATTATTTGATAATACTAAGTCTGGTAAATAGTAATCTCCACACTTTGTATAAGTTATTTTCATAATTTTCTATCATCCTTTCTCTTTGATTTATCTAATTTTTTCATTTGCTTTTCAAA
>CAOJVB010000072.1 GCA_948444845.1 uncultured Clostridiaceae bacterium
GAGCATAATAGTTAGAATGGTAAGTATTTTGTTTCAAAACTCCCTGAACTTTTAGAGTTACTGGTCGCCCCAAAACAGATTCTTCAATTTTTATTGTTGACCCAACAGGATATGTTTTACTTAACCCTTTTCCTATTAAAACAGGGATTTCCCCATCTAATTGGTAATCAAAGTCTAAATCTGTCCCTTGTGAAAGCTCAAATTCATTTAATCTATAATACTGCTCGTTCATATAGCCTAATGATATTTTCATATCATAACTGTTAGGAGCAGATATAATAAACCCATCTGTATAAAACGCATAATTAAAGTTATTATTCAAATAGTCATATACTGCTTGTGTTCCATTTTCACTAATTACTCCCATATCAATATGACTATTTGGATCTAAGTTAGCAGTGTAAACTCCTTCTTGATTTATATATTCCGTTTCTCGATACCCTTGAAAAGTTGATAAAATCGAACGAGTAGCAGTAAAAGTTATATAATTCGCCATACAAAGTAACAAAATCATACCTATACCAAGTATCGCTTTTCTCAAAAATATTTTTGAAATAACAAACTTAAAAATTTTCATATTTTCGCACCTCCCTTGCACTAATTAGTATGTATATGATAAAAATAAATGTTAAGTAAAAATTGCTAATTAAATTGAATTTTAAGTATACATTTGCTAAAGTTGATAAAAGGCAAACAAATATTAATATCATTAGACAATTCAGTGCATATCGAATTGTGATATTAAATATAGTATCTCCTACAAGCATTTTGCAAAATATTTCTGTTTTTTTTCTGTGCAACATTTGATAATGAAAAACTATCACAACAACTGTAAATATTAGAACGATTATCTCTTGATAATCAGTAAAATTTTTCAAAAATGCCTTTAAAATATAAGAATCCAAATCCATAATTTTTACATAATTAAAAAGCAAATTTAGAAAAAAGCAAAACATATATGCAGTACATAGTTCTAATACATCAGAAATTCTAAATAAAGATTTTTTCATATTTTACTTTCTCCTTTCTCCAGAAATTATTATACAAAGAATAGTCCGTTGCTACAAGCAATGCTTATTAACATTCAAGATTTTCAACCATAAATTGGTGATTTTTGCTAAAAATAATTTCAATCTTTCTTTCGAGTCAATATAATACCAATAATTGATATAATAAAAATAATTGGTGCTATCCTAACAAATAACCATTCAAATGACTGAAAAGCAACACCTAAAAAGGCATATTCTGGATTATTATAATCCCAATTCAAATAAGGACTATTTAAAAAATATAAAGATATGAAAGTTATAATTGTAATAGCACATAATGAAATAAATAACCAATGAATTATTTTTCTTTTGGCATTATTCCTTTGTAA
Organism: uncultured Clostridiaceae bacterium; assembly: GCA_948444845.1. Lineage (GTDB taxonomy): Bacteria > Bacillota > Clostridia > TANB77 > CAG-508 > UMGS1663. Next base: position 1,379 of record CAOJVB010000072.1, read on the forward strand.
TAGTTGTAAGTTTATTATTTCTAATTTTTCAGAAATTGCTTTCAAATCATCTACTTTTGATTCTGAAATATTTTCTCCAAGCAAAGTGCTTACTGGTGTTTCAAAAACCTCTGATATTGCCACTAACATTTCTGAATCTGGAACTGACAATCCTTTCTCCCATTTAGAAATTGTTTGTCTTACTACATTTAATTTGATAGCAAGTTCTTCTTGTGAAAGTCCTTTTGATTTTCTTATTGATTTAATGTTTTCTTTTAACATTTTAATTAACTCCTTTCTTTACGAACTATTATATAAAAAATAGTCCGTTGCTACAAGCAACGCTTATTAACATTTAAGATTTATAGCCTATAAACTGCTGTCTTGTGTTTCAATTATATATATATAGGACAAGTAATTTTTAACTTAATTACTTGCCCTACTTATTGTAATTTTTCTCTCTTTTACCATATCAAAAAAATAAAACTATTAGACTTGCTTTTAATTATAATTATTTTGAAATATGCTCATTTTTAATTTCTTCTATCTTTTCCATTTATCTAACTTGTAACCTTTTTCTTCTAAAGTAACACGAAAAGCCTCTGCAAAATCAAGCATTTTCTCTATTTCATCTGGTTGATAAATATTTTTTGGTCCATATAATGTTTTAGCACTTGTTCCACCTATTTTTAGTAATTCTCCAAAACTACCTGTTCTCTTTTTATATTCAAAACATAATTGATGTATCTTTGGATCATATGATACGTTGTTAACGTTATCCATATCAATATAAATTGCATCAGAATGTTCTTTTAATTGAGAATCTATTTGTACTAAAACTAAATTAAAATCACTTTTTCTATATCCAACTATATAAAAGAAAAATGTAGTTGTGTTTGTATCAAACACAAAGCCTTGCTCATATTTTGATGTTGACATAAAAGCATACAAAATCTCATAAGTATCTCCATCATTAACTGTTTTATTAAAAATTTCTCTCATTCTTTTTTTCTTTATTTCACAATCATTTGCATCATATTTCACTGCTTTTGGTTTTTTAGAAAATAATCCCATATTACTATTCCTCCTTTAATTTAAACTATTTAGTAATATATCACTTTGCAACATTATTTTTAACTATTTTTGCAAAATAATTTATCATAAGCAAGCTGTAAAATCACTACTAACACTATGAATAAAACAAAAGCAATAACAAATTTTGTATAGAATATTTTATCAGCATTTTCTGCTTGCCAATTATTATCTATTGTGTATAAGACATAATCAGTAGAAACTTTTTTTTCATCACAAATAGGTTTTAAAAGATTTTTTGCTTTTTGAGAAAGTCCAATCTTTTTTCCTAATGGAAGTTCTATATTTTCTCCATTTTTAATTTTATTTGCAATTGCTCTATTCATTTGGGCAAGTATATGATTTCCATTTTCTAGCTCAATAATATAATATGGACTATAATTTGCAGAAATATCAAATGCTGTTTTTTTGGTTTCTGCAAGTTTTCGCCCAGATGTTCCATTTGCTTTTTGTGTATAATGTTTTACCCATTTTGCTAAACTATATACATTTGTTTTTTCAATATTTCTAGGTATCACTTTTACATAGTCTATATAATTTATAACTTTGTCCCAATTTTCTAAATCGGTAATTGTAGTTATACCCTCTCCTGCTTTTAACCCTGTATAATCTTTAGTAGAATCACTTTTTATTTGCTCAATACTAATACTTTTTGGTTCATATTTATCCCATAATATCCCTTCAATGTCAAAAGAAAAATAAAATAAAATACCAATAAATAATGACAATATAATCAATCCATAATTTATAATTTTTTGCATTTCTCTTTCTCCTTATTTGTTTTATTTCTCATAAAATATATTTCTTCACACTTTTAATTCAAACGATAACTTGTAAGTTATCGCTGAGATTGAATCTCAATCATTATTCAAAAAATTCATCACTAAATCTATAATTACATCTTTTTCTTTTGGATTTGATTCTGCTATTAGCAATGTTAATGCTGTCAAAGTATTATTATCTATCGTTTGCTTTCCATCTTTGTATAATATTCCATAAAAGTTCAGAAAATATATAAATAAAGTTGCTGCAATTCTTTTATTTCCATCTATTTTCTTTAGTGTTCTATGGTCATAGTCATCAAGTAAATCAAGAGCTTTTGAATAATCTCCAATTACTTTTAATTGCCATTGTTCTTCTAAATTTATATGGATGTACTTTATTTATATTTGCCTCTTTTCCTAAATTTCTTATAGCAATTTCAATTCCTGATATTCCTAATCTTTTATAAGGTTTTATAAGTGATACAAAGAGAGCTTCGTTGTTATCTGTTCTTGTTTCTAAATATTTCTTAATATACATTTTACTTTTTGCACTAAAATAGACTTCTCTTTCGCTATTACCTTTGCCTAAAACAATGCAACTTCTTTCTTAAAAGTTGATATCAGCTATATTTAATCTAGTTAATTCTCCAACTCTCATACCAGTTGAAATTAGTAATTCTAATATTGCTAAATCTCTCAAATTTGAGCAAGTATCTCTTAACTTTTCTAAATTCTCATCTGTAAATGTTTCTTTAACTTTTTTAGTCGCTTTTACTTTATGAATCCTTCTAACTGGACTTTTAACAATATAATCTTCATTTTCTAACCAAACAAAGAGAGTTGCTAATGTTCTTCTTATATTATCTATTGTTACCATCACTGCATTTGAATTGCTTTTATAATCTGCTAAATAGTTTCTTAATATTTCAGTAGTAATCTCATCTATTGGAATATTTATTGTATCTAGCATTTTGGTTATATTATATTTATAGTAATTTAAAGTTCTAGTTGAGCAACCTTCAATTTCTTTAGACGATATAAATTTATTTAATATATCTGTATTATTCTTTTGTGTTTCTTGCTTTTTAGTCTGTCCTATCATTTCAATTTGATAATTCAAGCATATTACTGTAAGTATTTCTTTTAATTTTATTCTTTGGTTATTATCTAAAAAATTCATTGATTTAACAATTATTTCTTCAATAATAACTCTTTCAAATTTTTCCTCCTTCTAATTATTTTATATTTACAATATATAGAACTACTTAAATCTATTATATCGTATTCTTTGTTCAATTTGCATTTAACATAATTTTGTAGTATAATTTAATTAGATTTTTGTAGTTTTAACCATAGTAAAAATAATTTTTTAGGAGGTTACTTTTATGGACAACAAGGCTTTTGAAAACTATAAAAAACGGATGTTAAATGCTATCAATACACCAAATTTCCAAAGTAAAGATCCGTTTACAAAACTTTCTAAGATTTTAGACAATCTTACGAAATATGTAAATGTAGTATCTTTTACATCTGTTGGATTTAGGCAGGAAATCGAAAAACAATTTAAAACTGTCGATTCTTCAGATGAAACTGCTACTCATTTCAAAAATACTCTATTAAAATGTTCCAAGAAATCAGATGCTCTCAGAACTATAACTGATTTGTATAGTATGGTAAAGCCTATATCTTTACAAGTTAGTAGTTGGTCATCTGTTGCAAGTATTGCAAATGACTGTATGGCAGAAATTGAGAAAAGCATTTATAATTCCAAATAAACCGAAAGTGAGTCTATCTAAGCTGATATGACTCACTTTCGGTTATTTTATTTGTGGCTTCAAATGTGTTTTTAGATAAATTACTACTTTTGAACTACAGTTTTTTCTTCTGGTGTTTTATCAATTTCTCTGTAATTAGCATAACTATCTTTAACCTCGTTTTCTATATTATTTGCCACCTGATTCCAAAATCCTATTACACTTCCTATGGTGTTATTTTGGGTTTCAATTTCTCCAATGTTTTTGTGTGCTACATTACGATTAAAAACTTCTTTTGCCATATTATGCCTCCTTAAACTATTTTGGAGGTTTGAAACCTCCAAGTATTAATGATTTCTTTTTGGTTTCTAAATGAACTTCTATTTTAGCAGAACATATTTTTATGTAAATCACAAGTAGTATTTCTAAATTAGATTTCGTATGACTTTAACTTATCACACAATTTTTTATTAACAAATATTTCTCCAATACTTAAACCTAATAAAATAAACTCTATTACTATTAACTCATATTTCATTAAAATTAGTGTGAAAATTGCACTTAAAATTAGTGTTCCTAGTCTTCTATAAACTTCTATATCTATTACAATTTTTTGTTGTTCATCTTTATTAGAAATACTTAATGCTACATCTTCAATATATATTTGAAAAGAATCTCTTGTTGCTAGTATTAGGAAAAATCCTAATGACATTATTATCACTTTATATATAAATTCTACATTAATATAATGACCTATAATTAATAATAGAAATGCCATACTTAAACAAATTGTTAATACTATACTCATCTTATCTTTTATTTTTGAATATACTTTTCCAAATACTATATTTCCTACTAATCTTGCAATTCTTGAAATAAATACTATTGTTGTTATATAGTATGTTACCATTTCAATAGACAAAAATTTTTGAAAATCATATTGCATAAATAATTTACTATTATTTTGTCCCATTTTTATAATCGAATAAAATACTGCATTAGATAATATTACTAAAAATATAACTGACGTTATTTTTACTTTCTTTTTATTGTTTTTAATTTCTTTAGTTTCATTTGATTTTGCTTCGTAGTACATAAATGCAAGTCCAACTAATAATATATATACTATAATTGACAAATACATTGGCAAATATTGATTTGTATTAAATAATTTTCCTGCTACTAATGCTGTAAATAAAGTTATAATTGAGTACATTATTTTTGATTTGTTTCTTATTTTATAATAATCATCTTTTCTATTTACTGCATTTAGATTACTTTTTAAAATAATTTCATCCATATTTAAGAACATAAATGCTATTTCGTTTATACTTTTATATAACAACATTAAAGCAAATGATTTTCCAAATGTTAATACTAATGCTGCAATTAATATTAATATCGTTCCTAATCTTAAAGAATTTACATTACCTATCTTTTTTACAGTTACTAGTATAGCCTTTTGTGATATTATACATATAATTAAAGCTACCATAGTCATTGCCGTTATTTGGCTTGCATTTAACCCTTTTACCAATGTTAGAAATAAAGTATCTATTGGTACGAAAAATATCATATCTCCTGTAAAAGATGCAAATATCGGATATATATTTATGCTTCGCCTTATTTTCTTTATATTTTGTTCCATTTCAAATTACAATCTCCCCTACAGTTTAGTAGACAAGTGCCTCACGACACAAGCCCCTATTCAGAACCGTACGTGCA
>CAOJVB010000073.1 GCA_948444845.1 uncultured Clostridiaceae bacterium
ACTATTTTCAATATATGTAGGATTTACATATTAAAAAATCCATTTAGATTTTGAGTCGTGTGCGTCTGCCAGTTCCGCCACATCGGCATATATTTCTTATACTTTTATATAATAACAGAAAATATCAGATTGTGCAAGTAAAAAATAGTAAAATTATTATAATTAAGGATATTTATATGTTACAATTCACAGTTTTCGAAATAATATAATTTTTTATACAAGAAAATGGCTATACTAGCCATTTAGTTTAATGTAAAATAAGTTTCCTATAATATAAAAAAGTAGTGACTTTAAATTATTTTATTGTTATAATACAAGAAAAACTTAAAAAGGAAGAATAATATGACAAATAAAGAAGTAAGAAGAAAAATAGAAGAAATGGCAGATGAAAAATATAAAGAATTTCATACAGGCTTATGCCCAAATAGTAATGAAATTATAGGAGTTAGAGTACCAGTTTTAAGAAACTTTGCAAAAGATATTGTAAAAAATGAAAATATACAAGAGTATTTGAAAAATGCTTTAAATAATTCATATGAAGAAATATTACTACAAGGAATGGTGTTAGGCTTGTGGAAGACTGATATACAAAATTTTTGCACATATTTAGAAAAATTTATTCCAAAAATAAATAGCTGGGCAGTATGTGATGTATCAGTAGCAGGTTTTAAAATTACAAAGAAAAATATGGAATATATGTGGCTATTTATACAAAAATATTTAAAATCAGACAAAGAATTTGAACTACGTTTTGCTATAGTAATGATGTTAGACTTCTATATAACAGAAGAATATATAGAGAAAGTACTAGAAATACTAAATAATGTAAAGCATGAAGGATACTATGTAAAAATGGCAATAGCATGGACAATTCAAGTAGCATTTGTAAAATTTCCTAAAAAGACAATGAAATTACTTAAAAACAATAATATAGATGATTGGACATACAATAAAGCTTTGCAAAAGATTATTGAATCATATAGAGTAGAAGAAGAAACTAAGAAAATAGTGAGAAATATGAAAAGAAAATAGCATAAAACAATTGACAAAGTTATGTAAATATAATATAATGTGCACGTAACTATAAATATGTAAGTAAAGAAACTCTAACAAAATAATTATTTTAGGAGGAAAGAATATGGAGAAAATGAATAAAACTAAAAAACTCGGAGTTAGCTTTAAATGTGATTCAGATATAGAAAAGTATATCTATGGAAATACTATTGATGAATTAATTGATGGTTTGGATTTGATAAAAGATGCTAAGTTCATCAATCAATTTGTTAATGAATTTAAAAGTCTAACAGAAGAACAATTATTAAGGTTAGACCAAATCATGCTTACAACTGATGACGCAAAAAAAATAATGAAATATGCTAAAGCACGGAAAGATAAAATAGATACAATAAAGTATCAGAATAAGTTAATTGAACTTAAGAATATGTGGATGTTAATAAGATTTACAAGCTTTGCAATATATTCCGATATAGTAAAGACAGAAGATGCAGTAATAAATTCTGGAGAAGCAAAATATGCATTTTACTTATTAGAAGAAGTTGAAGGTGTAAATAAAGAAAAAATGAAAAAGTTTATTTTTGACTGTAAAGATGCATATTCAGCATATAAGCTTATAAGAGATTTTCAAAGAGAAGAGCAAATGTTAAGTATGAACGACATATTGGAAGCTAAAAATATTGTGATAGAATCTAAAAATATGTCTGTAATTTCTCAGTGGGCAGAAGATATAGGAGATGTTACAGAGATGGAAGATGTAACAATAAATTATGGAACTGCATGCAATATGTATGAATTTGCTTATCATATAAAAAATGCAAATACTGAAAAAATAAGAGAAGCAATTAATAAAACAGATGACGAAAGAGTGATACAGCGATTTAACTCATATTTTCCAAAGCCAATTATAAAAAAGAGTTTTTGGAGCAAGTTTAAAAAGTAAAAATAAAACAAAAAATAGTGTGATTTTAATAAAATTGCACTATTTTTACTTTTCCTATTGTTAAAAACAAATAAACTGTATATAATAATAAAAAAGAAAAAATGTCAAAAAAGGTGAAAAAATGTATTATCCATATAATTTAACAGTAGTAAAACCAAAGATAAATAAATGGAAAGTATTTATAATTGTATTAATAGTACTAGCTATAATACTAGGCTCTATTTATTGTGGAATAAAATATGCAAAATATGTTAAAGTAAAAAAACAGGAAGAAGAGATACGAAAAGAACAAGAATTGCTAGAAGAACAAAAAAGAATAGAAGTGGAACAAGAGGCTAAAAGATTAAAAAATTCACAGCCTTTAACGCAGGAGCAAATGGGAGCAATAGAAAATATATATTCATCAGAAGAAAAAAGAGTATTTTTAACTTTTGATGATGGGCCAACAAATTCTGTTACACCATTTATATTAGATCTATTAAAACAAGAAAATATAAAAGCAACATTTTTTGTTTTAGGGAATAGAGCAAAATCTAATCCAGACTTAATAAGAAGGGAATTTGAAGAAGGGCATTACATAGCAAACCATGGGTATACTCATAAATATAGTAGCATATACACTAATAGTCAAACAGTATTAGACGAATATAATTATACAGAAAGCTGTATACAAGAAGCTTTACAAAACCCAGATTATCACTCAAGAGTATTTAGGTTTCCAGGGGGAAGTGTTCGGAGGCTATTACAAAGATATAAAAAAAGAAGCAAAAGGGTATTTAAGGCAAAATGGAATAGTTTCATTAGACTGGAACTCGTTGTCAAAAGATGCAGAAGGAGCAAATACAAAGGAAATGTTACTTCAAAATGTAATAGATACAGTAGGAAATAAACAAAGTGTAGTAATATTAATGCATGATGCAGCAGATAAAATTTTGACGTATGAAACACTTCCAAGTGTAATACAATATTTAAGAGACAATGGATATAGCTTTAAAAGTTTATATGATATATTATGAGGTAGATAAAAATGGAATATGATGTAATTATAATAGGAAGTGGACCAGCTGGAATATCAGCAAGTTTATATACAGCAAGAGCAAACTTAAAAACATTAATAATTTCAAAAGGTATAGGAATATTACAAAAAGTAAATAAAATAGATAACTATTATGGGTTAGAAAATACTTTAACAGGAGAAGAACTACAAGAAATAGGAATAAATCAAGCAAAGAAACTAGGTGTAGAATTTGAAAAAGATGAGGCCGTAAAAATAGATTATGAAGAGCACTTCATTGTAGAAACTATAAATAATAAATACAAAGCAAAAGCAGTAATAATAGCAACAGGAACTTCAAGAAAAGCTCCTAAAATAAATGGTATAAAAGAATATGAAGGAAGAGGAATAAGCTATTGTGCTACATGTGATGCATTTTTCTTTAAAGGAAAAGATGTAGCAGTATTAGGAGCAAAAGAATATGCACTTCATGAGGCAGAAGAAGTTGGAAGAGTAGCAAATTCTGTAACAATACTTACAAATGGAGAAAAGCCAGTAGAAAATAGAAGTACAGATTTTTGTGTGGAAGAAAAGAAAATTCGAGAATTTCGAGGAAATAATAGTATAGAAGAAATACACTTTGAAGATAATACTATAAAGAAAATAGATGGAGTATTTGTAGCAATAGGCACAGCAACTAGTAGTGACTTAGCAAGAAAAATAGGGGCAAGGATAGATGAAAAAGGCAATATATTAGTAAACGAAAATATGAGCACAAATGTACCAAACTTATTTGCATGTGGTGACTGTACTGGAGGAAGATTACAAATAGCAAAAGCTGTTTATGAAGGAATGGTAGCGGGGATGAGTGCAATTAAGAGTATAAAAAATATATAAGTAGGGTCGATTAGCAATCGCCCACTCTTCGAAGAAATTACTAAAGTGAAGAGTACAAAACTACGGTTTTGTGTAGGGCTAAATTGGTAAGGAATACTTCTTGGAAATACCGAAATTTGCCTAAAATACAAATTTATAAAAATATAATTATGGAGGTTAAAAAATGAAAATTACAAGTGAAAATTTTGAAAAAGAGGTATTAAATTCAGAGGTACCAGTATTAGTAGACTTTTTTGCAACATGGTGTGGTCCATGTAAAATGATGACACCAGTAGTAGAAGAGCTTGCAAAAGAAATGGAAGGAAAAGCAAAAGTATATAAAGTAGATACAGATGAAGAACAAGAATTAGCAATAAAATATGGAATAATGAGTATACCAACATTTATAGTATTTAAAAATGGAGAAGTAGCAAGCACAGCAGTTGGAATGAGAAATAAAGAAGAATTAATAGAATTAATTAATAAATAAAAAAGTATGGCATAATTAGTTATTTAAATTAATGCATATATTTGAAAAAATAGAGAATATTTTTACCATTATATGTGGTATAATATTCTCTATTTTCAATAATTAGAATGATAATTAAACTTTGAAATTTAATTATAGAACATACTTTTTATATAGTATCATTATATATTATTTTATTTCAGTTCCACCCCATTCAACAGCCACAAAACCTTTTCTCTCAGGAGTTATTAACTTTTGTTCTTCAACATCTATAGGTTGTTCTAATGGTTTATATGTCATTAATACTCTTATAATAGTATCTGGGTTAGGAGAAATGTTTAAAGGCATATTTGTATCTATTTCTTCCATAGTTGCGAACCTTATATAGTTATAATTATTAGATTCTAATTTAGGTAACCAATATATTATAAATTCTTCAGCTTCTCTCTCATTTAATCCTAATATTTCTAATTTCTCTTCTAAGAACTTAATTGTATCTTCACCTTTTACCACAAATCCTGTATTTTCTATTTTAAAATTAGCAACTGCTTTACTTTCATAATACAAAGCATATAAGTTTTTTCCGGTTAATAAATCAAATAAATCACCATTAGGATTTGCTATAACTTTCCAACCATCATTTGGATACTTAGGATAAGAGCAAGTTAGTTTATTAGTATGTCCAAGTTTTATTAATACTTCTGTTTCTTCTTCTGGATATAGATATATTATAGGCTTATCAACTGTAAATGGGCTACCATAAATTGAATTATATTCCTTTATATTATCAAATTCTTCTAATGTATAAAGAGGTTGTAAATTAATATTATTAACAGTATTTGTAGTGGGAACTACTATAACATATGCTGAAAAATCTGCTACTGAACTAAAACCATCATCCCATATATATAAATTAACATCATTATTATCATATTCAACTTCTGCAAGACGAGCCCTTATATTAGAATGTACTCCATGCATAACATATGAGAAAACTATATAATTTTGAGAAGAATTAGAGTATTTTTGTTGAAGACTCCATTTTTCACAATATGCTTTATATTCTGAATAATTCATTAATGATTTTTGTTCAAATTGTTCTATAGCATCCGAAAATGAATAATTAAAATATTCAGTGAGTTCTTTATATTGTAAATCATATTCACCTGAATAATCACCATTAATAATATAATAATCTTCATTTTGATATCGTTTTATAGTAACACCAACATTACTAGGAAGAGAAGGTGGTATAGTTATATTAGTTTTTTTATTAATTATAATAAATATTAAAATAGCAACAATGATTATAAATATAATAAATATACTTATAGCCATTTTTTAACTGATTTTTAGTTCTCTTTTTTCATTCATTTGTTTTATCCTCCAAAAAAATATTAATTAACAATAGTGTAACATATGTAAGAATATGAGCACAAGTAAAATTTCAAAATTTTTTATTTTTTTCTTTTATTGGTATTGACATATTAGATAATAATATGCTAATATATATATTGTTGATAAGCTAATTACTTAATCACACTTGCGGATGTGGCGAAACTGGCAGACGCGCTAGACTTAGGATCTAGTCCGAAAGGGTGGGGGTTCAAGTCCTCTCATCCGCACCAACGACGTATCTGTTCGAACTAATAGAACAGATAGATACGAATATCATTCTGAAAAGGATGGTATTTTTTTATTGCAAAATTGCCATCCAGAAAGAAAGGATGGTGTTTTAAATGAAGATAATTAAGCAAGAACTAGAATTTGAGGAATGTCTAAAACAGCGATTGGAATTTATATGTGAGTTTTCTAAGGTTACTCCAACTTTTGTAAATGGTAGTATTAGAAAATTAGAGCGAACTAATCTTACATATATTGAGCCACATAGAGTAATTATCAAAAATATTACTTTTTTAGTATTTAATTATTCTAATGATGTGTATATCTCTAACTTGACTAAAAAGATTAAATTAT
>CAOJVB010000074.1 GCA_948444845.1 uncultured Clostridiaceae bacterium
ACGTGTCTAAAAATTTCAAAATATGAAATTTTTAGACACGTCCCAAATCTTTCCACACGTCCCAAATCTTTCATTTAAATAATTCCATTATATCTTCTCTAGACAATTTATTTATAAATGTTTCATTTGTTGATAACATATTGTCTATCAATTTTGCTTTCTTTTGTTGCAAGTCGTATATTTTTTCTTCTATTGAATTTTTTGTTATTAGTTTGTATACTTGAACATTTTTCTTTTGTCCTATTCTATATGTTCTATCTGTTGCTTGGTTTTCAGCTGATATATTCCACCATGGGTCGTAGTGAATTACCATGTCTGCCCCTATTAGGTTTAACCCTGTTCCCCCTGCTTTTAGTGATATTAGGAATACTTTTATTTCATCATTTTCATTGAATTCATCTACTAGTTTTATTCTTTCTCCTACTTTTGTTGCTCCTGTTAGTTTGAAGTATTTTATGTTTTGCTCTTTTAAACTTTTTTCTATTATATCAAACATTGCTGTATAACCTGAAAATAATAGTATTTTGTGTCCCGCTTCTACTGCATCTTTTATAAGCTCTGTGCATTGGTTTAATTTGCTGCTTTCACCTTTGTAGTTATCTATAAATAAACTAGGGTGGCAACATATTTGCCTTAACCTCATTAAAAGTGCTAATATTTTTATTTGACTTTTTTCAAATCCATTTGCATTTATTTCATTCATTGCTTCTTGTTTTGCATTTTGCAAATATGACATATATATTTTTTGTTGTTCATCATGCATTTCGTTATTTAATACTGTTATTGTTTTGTCTGGAAGCTCTGTTAGTACTTCACTTTTTATTCTTCTTAATACAAATGGTTCTATTAGCATTTTTAGCTTTTTCATAGTCCCACCATCTTCATCTCTTATTATTGGCATTTCATAGTTTTCTTTGAATTTTTTATAGCTAAATAAATAACCTGGCATTATATAGTCAAATATTGACCATAGTTCTGAAAGTGAGTTTTCTATTGGTGTTCCTGTTAGAGCATACCTTGTTTCGGCATTTATTTTTTTTATAGCTTTTGCATTTTGGGTGTTATTATTTTTTATGTATTGGGCTTCATCTGCTATTATATATTTAAATTCATATCCGATATTCTTCATATATTTCGATATCTCTTTTTAATAAGTCATATGATGTAATTATTACATTGTATTTTGGTATACTTTCAATTTGCCTTTTTCTTTCTACTAACGTTCCTCTTATTACTAATGTTTCTAAACTTCCCGCAAATTTATTTACTTCGTTTTCCCAGTTTAATGTAAGGGAACTTGGGCATACTACTATGCTTGGCTTTGGCTCATTTTCTTCTTGCACATATGAAAGTATTACTGATATTAATTGAAGTGTTTTTCCAAGTCCCATGTCATCTGCTAAAATTCCTCCAAATTTGTATTCATCTAATACTTTTAACCATTCATATCCTACTTTTTGGTAAGACCTTAAATCTGCATTTAAGTTTTTTGGAAGTTCTATATTATTGCTTATTTGCTTTTCTTCTATTTTATTTACTAGTTCTTTATATTCATCATTTTTTATTATAGATGCATTTTTTACATTTTGAAGCAGTCTGTCTAAATACATACTTCTATATACTGGCAAGCGTAGTTCTCCCTTTTCTATTTGGCTATAGTCTATATCTATTCCGCTCAGTTACTCCATCTATAAAGTCAATTGTTTCATTTTCTTCTAATTTTATAAAGCTTCCATCTTTTAACCTATGGTACTTTTTCTTTAGTTTATATTTTGCCATAATATCTTTTAGTTCGTTTATATCAAAGTCTAAGTTCCCAAAATCTATTTTTAATAAATTGTTTTCTATTTTTACTCCTAATGTTCCTACTTTTGGCTGTCTTATTTCTTTTTGTTTAAAGTTTTCGGTAGCTAGAACTTCAAATTTTTGCATAAATTCTTCTACCTCAGTTTCTAAAAAGTTATATATTGCTTCTTCATTTGTAAGTATTAACCTTGCATTTTGTACATCTAGCATGAAGCCATCTTTTCTAAATATTTCTAATACTTCATCTTCTTTTGCCAAATCTCTTGCTATTTCTATTTTTTGTTCTAGTAGTGGGTTAAATTCTTCTTCGCCATATACAAATTTTATATCTGCAGTTATATAGTTTCTATTGTCATAGTCTAAATATACTTTTACATATAGTTCTTGTGGAATATATTTTTCTATTTCTTCTTCATTTAGTTTTTCTAAATCCATACTTTTCTTTACTTTTGGAAATACTAGTGAGAAAAGCTGTGGCAAGTCTTGTTTTGGAAATGTTATTTCAGTTTGGAAGTTAGTTCTAAATATTTGCAATAATTTTAGTTCATTTTCTTTGAATTCTTTTGTGCATTTGTATATTATATTGTCCATTAAAAGATAGCAAAACTCTCTTCCTTTAAGTATTTCATATTCATATACATCAATATTAGGGTACATTTTGTATTCGTTATTTCCTACTTCTTCTACATAGAATTTTATTTCTGGCTTTTCATCACTTATAAATAATCTTGACCCAATTCCATCTTTTTCCCATATTATACTTTTACCTTTAAATACTTCGAATAGTTCATCTATTCCTGAGTTTGATATTGTTATATATCTATCGTTTAGAGTACTTCCATAATATGTGTAGCTATTCCTTGCTTCATTTGCATATTTTATTATTTCAGCATATTTTAAAACATAGTCTAATATTGGAAGAGAGTTTTGCTCAAATGCCTCTTTTGTATGTTTAAATGCAAGTTTTGCTCCATAGCTGTAGTATTCTTCGTTTATCATTCTATCGTAAAACTCTGGAAGGCTTTTTAGTACATACATACTTTTATTTCCTATTTTTAGTTCCATTTTTAAGCTTTTACTATATGAATTATATATTAATTTTGGTTCTAGCTTTATTGTATGGGGAATTATTGGGGTATTTGAATTTTCGCCTTCATTATTGTTTGCGTAATGAAATTCATTTATTAATTGTTTAAATGCTCTATATTTTTCGTTATGCTTATTTTCGTTAAATGCTTTATATATTGATATATCTGTATCTTTTGAATTTTTTTCTCCTGAAAAAATTCTTATATAATCACTATTTTGGTTAAATTCCATTATGCTTGCTAATATATGTTTACACGTAACAAAATTTTGATTATAATCTGCACAATCACAGTCTGTTTCTTCTATTTCGCCATCATTTACTTTAATATATACATCATAATCATCAGAATTACCTAATACATGAGAGCGAATTTCAAAGTTATTTTTGTTATCATATACTACTTTTTTTATTTTCACCTTTTTCTTTCTTACATATTCCCTTGCTCTTTCTACTCTGGCACTCCCAGCATCATCATGTAATTCTTCTATTATATCAGGATTTACTACCATTTCATTCTCCTATTTTTCATTTTTTCTAGTGATTTATTATATCTTATTTTAGATGAATTTACAAGTGAAAAACAATTTATTTTTGATTTAGAGTGCGAGCCTTGTGTCCTCCCGTTTTTCTTCTTTATTATTTGTATTTTAATCGAGCAAAAAGGGTAGACACAAGGCCTACCCCTACATCAATATTATTTTTTCTTCTTTGTTGTTTTCCTTTTTGTAGTTTTCTTCTTACTTGCTACTTTTTTCTTTTTCTCTACTTCTACTGCTTCTTTTGGCTCCCATTTTTCGCCTACTTGTGGCTTATTCCATGAAATGTAGTTACAAGTTGCTGGGTTGTTTTCGCATATATAGTAGTTTCTTTTTCTTTTTGTTTTCCTTACTTGTACTACTCCTCCACATACTGGGCATGGTACATCTATTGTTTCTATTATTGGTTTTGCATTTTTACATTCTGGGTAGCCTGGGCATGCTAAGAATTTTCCGTATCTTCCATATTTATATACCATCATTCTTCCACATTTTTCACATTGAACGTCACTTACTTCTTCTTCTAATTTTACGTGTTCTAGTTCTTTTTCTACTTTATCTAAGGTTATTTTAAATGGTCCATAAAAATCACTAATTATTTGTTTCCATTTAATATTTCCTTCTGCTACATTATCAAATTCTTCTTCTATTTTAGCTGTGAATTCTACGTTTATTATATCTCCAAAGTTTTCTATTAATAGTTTATTTACTACTCTTCCTAGTTCTGTTGGTTTTAATTGTTTTTGTTCTTTTTCTATGTATCTTCTTTCTAGAATTGTTGTAATTGTTGGTGAATATGTACTTGGTCTTCCTATTTTCTTTTCTTCTAAAGCTTTTACTAAACTTGCTTCTGTGTACCTTGGTGGTGGTTCTGTAAAGCTTTGTTTTGGGTCTATTTTCCTTTCTTTTAGAATTTCGCCTACTTCTAATTCAGGAATTGATACATCTTTTTCATCTTTTTTGTTATCTTCAGATTCTACATATAATGTCATAAATCCTTTGAATTTTAGTGTTTGACCATTTGCTTTGAAGTCATAGTCATTTACTTTTATATTTACTGCTACTGTGTCATATATTGCCTGTGACATTTGACTTGCTATGAATCTGTTATAAATTAGTTTATATAGTTTATATTGATCTGTTGTTAATGAATCTTTTATCTTTTCTGGCTCTAATTCTACATATGTTGGGCGTATACCTTCGTGGGCGTCTTGTGCATCTTTGTTTGTTTTGTAGTATCTATTTTCATAGTAGTTTTCGCCATATTCACTTACTATATGTTTTTTGGCTGCACTTCTTGCTTCTTCTGAAATTCTTGTAGAGTCTGTTCTCATGTAAGTAATTAAACCTACATCCCCTTTTTCAGGTACTTTTACACCTTCATATAAACCTTGTGCTACACTCATTGTTTTCTTTAAAGTGAAGCCTAATTTCCTTGAAGCTTCTTGTTGCATTGTGCTTGTTGTAAATGGTGGTGCTGGTGTTCTTTTTCTTTCACTTTTCTTTATATCATTAACTATATATTTTCCACTTTTTATACTATCAAGTATTTCATCTACTTCTTCTTTTGAATGTATTTCTTGTTTTTTGCCATTTTTACCATAAAAACGTGCTTCAAAAGTTTTCTTTGTTTTTTCTTCTAAAAGCTCTGCATATATATTCCAGTATTCTTCTGGTATGAATTTTTCTATTTCTTCTTCTCTATCTACTATTAGTTTTACTGCTACTGATTGTACTCTTCCTGCTGATAAACCTCTTTTTACTTTTTTCCATAGTAGTGGACTTATTTTATAACCAACTATTCTATCTAACACTCTACGTGCTTGTTGAGCATCTGTCAAATTCATATCTATTTTACGTGGTTTTTTTATGCTTTCTTGTACTGTTTCTTTTGTTATTTCATTAAATGTTACCCTACATACACTGTCTTCTGGTATGTTTAATATATGTGCTAAATGCCACGCTATTGCTTCCCCTTCACGGTCAGGGTCAGTTGCAAGGTACACTTTTTTAGCAGTACTAGCATCTTTTTTTAAAGATTTTATTAAATCTCCTTTTCCTCTAATATTTATATATTCTGGTTCAAAATTATTTTCTACATCTACTCCTAGTTTTGATTTTGGTAGGTCACGTATATGTCCCATTGAAGCAACTACTTTTGTACTTCCTCCTAAGAACTTCTTTATTGTATTGGCCTTAGCGGGTGATTCCACTATAATTAATTTATCTGCCATTTACACTTTCTCCTTTTTTATCTTATTTAACCATTTTATTTTAAAGTATTTTATTCATTTTTGCAATAGTTTTGGAAATTTTTGTATTATTCGTTTGTTATCAAATTTTCAATTTTGTAGTGTTACAATTGATGTGAAACAAAAGAAATAAAAATTGAATAAGTGATT
>CAOJVB010000075.1 GCA_948444845.1 uncultured Clostridiaceae bacterium
CTTATTCAATTTTTATTTCTTTTGTTTCACATCAATTGTAACACTACATTTTCTAGTTTTTTGTATTATTATTTTTATAATATTGTTAATTTATTATTTAAGCCTCTCTCTATTAATTTGTTATACATTTTTACTTTCTATATATTTATTTACTAGTTCAATAAGTTCTTCTGCTGTTTTTATTTGCGCCTCTGTTGCCTCTTGATTTGCTACATATTCATCATCGTAATCACTATCTTCTCTTATTCTATTTGCTTGCATTATTCTTTTTCAAATACCTTTCTACTTCTTCTGCCACATCTTCTGATGTTTTCCCTGAGTGGATGTTTAATTTTACTGAGTATAATAGTTCTTTTTCTTTGTAATAGTATATTAAGTCTGCTGATGTTTTTTTGTATACTTCTAGTCTTTCTTTTACGGTTTCTAGTTTATCGTCTTCTCTTTGTTCTAGTTTGCTACCACATTTATCGCAAATGCCCACTTGTTTTGGCTTTTTAAATTCTAAATTGTATACTTCTCTACAATGTCTATTTGTACATACTATTCTGTTTGTTATTCTTTCTATTATATCTTCATCTGTTAATGCAAGTTCTAGTGCCATATCTACTTTTTGATTTTTTTCATTTAAAAATCTATCTAATTCTTTTGCTTGTGCTTTCGTTCTTGGGAACCCATCTAATATTACACCATTTTCACAGTCTTTTTCTGATAACCTTTTTTCTACAAGTTTTATTGCAAGTTCATCTGGTACTAAATTTCCCTTTGATATATAACTTTCTATTTCTTCTCCTATTTTACCTGCATTTTTTACATAGCTTCTAAATAAGTCTCCACTTGAAATATGTACTATTTCTAATTCTTCTGATAACATTTTACCAACAGTTCCTTTTCCTGAACCTGGTTTTCCTAACATTATTATATACATTTATTTTCTCTCCTTTACTTTTCTACTGTATTACTATTATTATATAACTTATCTTGGCATATGCCTGCCCATTTTCAATTCCATTGATATATCTGGTATTTTAACTTTTGTAAATTGTTCTTTTTTCTTTTAATTCATATATAATATAACACTTTTTTAATATTAAGTATACCCATTTTATTAATTTTCAACTAAAAAATGGATGCGAATGCATCCATTTTTAGTTATATATTCTATTCTAAGAATCCTTTGTAATGTCTCATTACTAATTGTGATTCTAATTGTTGTACTGTTTCTAGAGCTACACCAACTACGATTAGTATTGATGTACCACCAAATGCTAGGTTTAAGCTTGTAAACCTTAATAGCATTGGTATTATTGCTATTACTGCTAAGAACATTCCACCAAATAATGTTAATTTTGATATTATTGATGCTAAATATTCTGTTGTTGGTTTTCCAGCTCTTATTCCTGGTATGAATCCACCATTCTTCTTAATATTGTTTGATACTTCTGCTGGATTGAATGTAGCATAAGTATAGAAGTATGTGAATCCTAATATTAATAGTAAGTACACTATTGCATTTGATATTGAATATCCTACTGGAACATTTGATGTTGATGTTGCAATTGAGAATTTGTATACTCCTGCCCAGAAACCTGTTTTTGTAGCTATGTCACTTACAAACATTTGAATAATCATTGCTGGGAATGTCATAAAGCTACTTGCAAAGATTACTGGCATTACACCTGCCATTACAAGTTTTAATGGTATATGTGTATTTTGTGCTCCTACCATTTTTCTTCCTACAACTCTTTTTGAATATTGTACTGGTACTCTACGTTCAGCTTGTTGTACAAATACAACTCCTGCTACTAATACGATAGCACCTATTATTATTCCTATTGCAGTAAGTAACCCTGTTGTTGAGAAACCAACTGCTGTGAATATTAAATTCCATATTGTTGTTACTGCACTTGGAAGTCCTGCGATAATACCAACAAATATAATTACTGATATTCCATTACCAATTCCTTTATTTGTTATTTGGTCTCCAAGCCACATTAATATTGCTGTTCCTGCCATTAATGAAATGACTACTGTAGCTCCTGTTATAAATTCTGAATTTATGAATATTCCTGAATTTTTATATGATAGGTATATTCCTAAACCTTCTACTAATGCTAATACTACTGTAAGCATTTTTGTATAACGGTTTATTTTGCTTCTACCTTCTTCTCCACCTTCTTTTGTTAATCTTTCTAGTGCTGGTATAACCATTGCTAGTAATTGAATAACAATTGAAGCTGTGATATATGGACTTATTGACATTGCAAATATAGATAACCTTGAGAATGCTCCTCCTGAGATTAAGTCTATTAATGACCCTATTCCTTGCCCACTAAAAGCTTCCGCTAACTGGAATGTATCTACTCCAGGTACAGTTATATAACATCCTAATCTAAACACTATTATTAGTATTAATGTATACATTAATTTTTTTCTAACATCTGGTGTCTTTAAAGCATTTTTTAATGTTTTAAACAACTAAATCACCTCTGTCTTTCCACCTAAAGCTTCGATTGTTTCTTTAGCTTTTTTAGTGAATCTTACAGCTTTAACAGTTAATTTTTTGTCTAAAGTACCTGTTGCAAGGATTACTATTCCATCATTTGCTTTTGAAATGATTCCATCTGCTATTAGGCTCTCTGCTGTAACTTCTTCTGTTGTAGCTTTATTAAGCATTGTTAAAGTTACTTCTGTGTAGTTTTTAGCGTGTATATTTGTAAATCCTCTTTTTGGTAATCTTCTATATAATGGTGTTTGACCACCTTCAAATCCACGTCTAACTCCGCCACCTGATCTTGCTTTTTGTCCTTTATGACCCCTACCAGATGTTTTTCCTAGACCTGAACCTATTCCACGTCCTACTCTTTTTTTACTTTCTGTTTTTTGTGCTGGTTTTAATTCGTCTAATTTCATTTCTGAGATTACACCTCCTTGTTATATTTGGAAGTCAGATGTCGGATGTCAGAGTTCAAAATTTGATGTCAGATGTCGGAGGTCAGAAATCGGAAATTTAAGTATTTTCTTCGAAGAATTTACTTATATTCTGACTTCTAACTTCTGACTTCTGTCTTCTATTCTGACTTCTGTCATCTGTGTTCTAACTTCTTTCTCTATTCTATCTTCCTTATTTTTATTTTTGTCGTTAATCTTCTGACTTCTGTCATCTGGCTTCCGACTTCTATTATAATATTTCTTCTACTTTCTTTCCTCTTTTTTTAGCTACTTGTTCTATTGTTTGCATTTTCTTTAATCCTTCTATTGTAGCATATACTACGTTTCTTGGATTGTTTGTTCCTAGTACTTTTGTACGGATATCTTTGTATCCTGCAAGTTCTAGAACTGGTCTTACGCTACCACCTGCTATAAGTCCTGTTCCTTCTGCAGCTGGTTTTAACATTACTGTAGCACTACCGAATTTTCCAAGGTATTCATGTGGTATTGTTGTTCCTACTACTGGAACTTCTATTAAATTCTTTTTAGCTTCTTCTATTGCTTTTTTGATTGCATCTGGAACTTCTGCTGCTTTTCCGTTACCAACACCAATGTGTCCAGCTTCGTCTCCAACTACAACTACAGCACTAAATCTGAATGTTCTACCACCTTTAACAACTTTTGCAACTCTGTTAATAGCAACTACTTTTTCTTTTAATTCAGATGTATTTTCTGTTTGCACTTTTATTTTCCTCCTTTTCTGTTTAGATGTCAGATATCGGAAATCGGATGTCGAAATTTAGGGTAATTTCTTCGAAGTACAGGCGATTAAAATCGCCCCTACAGCATTATCTCATTTTTTCTCTATTCTGACTTCTGTCTTCCGACTTCTATTTTAGAACTCTAGTCCTGCTTCTCTTGCAGCTTCTGCTAGTTCTTTTACTACACCGTGGTATACGTATCCACCTCTGTCGTAAACAACATTTTTTATATTTTTTTCTAAAGCTCTTTTGGCAATTAAAGCTCCTACTTCTTTTGCAGCTTCTTTATTTGCATGCTTTGTTTTTACTTCTTTATCAAGTGTTGATGCACTTACTAATGTAGTTTGTTTTACATCATCTACTATTTGTACAAATAAGTTTTTATTGCTTCTATATACACATAGTCTTGGACATTCTGTTGTTCCACTTATTTTTCTGCGAACTCTGATATGTCTTCTTTCTCTTGTAAGCTTTCTATCTATTTTAGTAATCATTTTTTACTCCTTTCTTAAATTAGTTTTTGCCAATTTAAATTTTATTTCTTACCAGCTTTACCTTCTTTTCTTCTAATATGTTCATCAGAATATTTAATACCTTTTCCATGATAAACTTCTGGTGGTCTTTTTGTTCTTACAACTGCTGCTGTTTGACCAACTACTTCTTTATCTATTCCTCTTACTATAATCGTGTTTGCATTTGGAACTTCAAATGTAATTCCTTCTGGAGCATCCATTTCTACTGGATGAGAATATCCTAAATTCATTACTAATTTTTTTCCTTGTAATTGTGCTCTATATCCAACACCAACTATTTGTAATTCTTTTTTGTATTCGTTTAGAACACCTTCTATCATGTTATGTATTAATGTTCTTGTTAATCCATGTAAACTTCTATTTTCTGGTTCATCGTTTGGTCTTGTTACTGTAATAACATTTCCATCTATTGAAACAGTCATATTTTTATGAATTTCTCTTTCTAATGTTCCTTTAGGTCCTTTTACTGTTAAGTGCATACCATCTAATTTTACTTCTACACCTTCTGGTACAGTAATAGGTTTGTTTCCTATTCTTGACATTTTAGTTTTCCCTCCTTTTTTCGCTAATTACCATACGTATGCTAGGACTTCTCCACCTAAACCTTCAGCTCTTGCTTGTTTATCTGTTTTTATTCCTTTTGATGTAGATATTAAAGCAATTCCTAATCCGTTTAGTACTTGTGGTAATTCGTCTTTAGATGCATATACTCTTAATCCTGGTTTGCTAATTCTTTTTATTCCATCGATTACTCTAGCACCTTTTTCATCATATTTTATTGTTATTCTGATAACTCCTTGAGTATCATCTTTTATTTCTTCAAATGATTTTATATATCCTTCTTCAAATAATATTTTAGCTATCGCTTTTTTCATATTTGATGCTGGGATATCAACTGTTTTATGTTTTGAACTGTTTGCATTTCTTATTCTTGTTAGCATATCTGCTATTGGATCAGTTGTGTTCATTAACTTTTTTCCCTCCTTTTCTTGCTTCTAGCTTACCAACTTGCTTTTTTAACTCCTGGTATTTCACCTTTATGTGCTAATTCTCTAAAGCATACACGGCATATACCAAATTTTCTAATATAAGCATGTGGTCTTCCACAAATTTTACATCTATTGTATTCTCTTGTCTTATATTTTTGCTCTCTTTGTTGTTTTACTTTTAAAGATTTCTTAGCCATTGGCTTTCTCCTTTCTTTTAGATATCAGATGTTTATTAATATTCTTTTCGAATTGCCAAAATTAGCTCTTTATACATCTGCTTATATCTTTTCTATGCTTTAAAAGGCATTCCTAATAATGTTAGTAATTCTCTTGCTTCTTCGTCTGTTTTTGCTGTTGTAACGAAGATTATATCCATACCTCTTACTTTATCTACTTTGTCATATTCGATTTCAGGGAAGATTAATTGTTCTTTGATTCCCATAGAGTAATTTCCTCTACCATCAAATGAATTTTTTGATACTCCTCTAAAATCTCTAACTCTTGGAAGTGCTACATTAAATAGTTTGTAT
>CAOJVB010000076.1 GCA_948444845.1 uncultured Clostridiaceae bacterium
CGTGAGTGAGATTTTAGAACACAGACTCACAATAATAAAAGAGTATTCGGTGGCATATTTGATATGGATTTGTAATTGTAAAAAGTTTGGGCAAGTATGAACAAGATACTTAAATGTATCTGCAATTATAGTAGTAATATTACTACTTACTAGACTACCTATGAAACGAAGCGAACGACCGACGGTTTCATCTTATATAGGTGTAATAATTCTATTTTTCATAAATGGGATTATTACACCTAATTCACTTTAGCTCTCTCCCTCTGGTTTCTGCTTTGAATTGCTAAAGTGAATACAAAAAAGCATGGATGCTTTTTTGTTGTGAGTAAAAAATTTATTTTTTGCTCACATTCATAAAAATTGCGACAAGCAAATTTTTATGAAAAAACCTAAAAAAGCGTATAGCAATTTTTTAGGTTTTGGGGTGTGGGGTTGCAAAACCCTGCCACACAGACAAACTTGTTTGTCTAGTGTGTTAGACATTGAAATAATATCTCGAGCGAAGAAGGAGGTGCATGGAGATATGAGTTACGCAATCGTAAGAAATGAAAAATTAACACGAGCAGAAATAAATGGAAAAGGAACTCACAATGATAGAAAAGCAAAAAATCATACGAATAAAGATATTGACCCTACAAGAACACATTTGAATTATTACATTAAGAAAAACGAACTAACATACACAAAAGAATTTGATAAATATATAAAAGAAAATAATATACAAGGTCATCTTCGTAGCAATAGTATAATAATGTGTCAAATGGCATTTACTTCTGACCAAGCATTCTTTGATAAAATTGGAGAAAAAGAAACAAAAAGATATTTTGATGAATGTTATAATTTTATATGCAATTATAAAAATCTAGGCGAAAAGAATATAATATCAGCAGTTGTTCATTTAGATGAAGGAGCTCCTCATTTACATTTAATGTTTGTTCCTGTTGTTCATACAAAAGATAAAGATGGAAAAGAAATTGAAAAAATATGTGCAAGGGATTTTTGGAAAGGTCGAGATAGTTATAGAAAATTACAAGATGCCTATTTTAATCATGTAAAATCAAAAGGCTTTGATTTAGAAAGAGGAATGTTTGTTGAAGATACTGGAAGAAAACATTATTCTGTTGAAGAATATAAAAAGATTACAAATTATGAAAATACCAAGAAAATCTTAAAAGAAATGAAACTTGAATTACCAGAAGTTCCAGATATAAATGATATCAGTAAATTTTCAATAAAAAGAGATGAAAAAATATTAAAAAAAATTATAAAACCTCAAAATGATTTGATTAAAGAATTATATAAAGATAATCTTGCTTTAAATAAAGAACTATCAAAACAAGCTAAAGTTGTTGATGAAGCTGTAAAATATCAAAAAGAACGAGATAAAATCATTGCAGATAACAAAGAATTACACAATACTGTAAAACATTTAGAACACGAATATAAGAAAAAGAGCAATCATCTTGATATAGATTTTAACAATAGAAAAAGAGAGTTGGAAGAAGAATTTGAAGAAAAAGCATTTAACTTGGAATATGGATATAAAGGGAAATATCGTAAATTAGAAAAAGAAAATAATCATTTACACAAAATCATAGATAAATTCTACGAAACTGTTGAAAGATTCATAGATTGGGTTTGTTATAGATTTGGTATTGGAGAATCTAAAGAATTGGTTAAAAAATTTGAAGATGAAACTCATACTTTTATTGATCCTAAACAACAACTTAAACATGAAGAAAGAGAAAAAGAGTGGGATTTAGAATTATAAATCTAAAAGGAAACTTCTTGTTTCATTAACATTAGAAAGTTTCCTTTTATTATTATATTAATTTAATAAATAATCTTTGTTTATTTTGTTTAGTGTATATGCAAAAGCTATGTACATTAAAGTAAAGCCTACTATTAAAATTGAAATAATATTCAAGTTAAATCCTATTTTTGAAACAAATATTAAAATTAGATATCCTAGACTTCTTGAAAGATTTATCATAATTTCAAACCAAAATACATAATTAGGTTCATCTTCAATACTTATTTCTTGTTTGCACATACATTCATAATATAAAACTGAATTTGATGTTTCAAATATTGGATTACTTATTCCATTAACTATGTTATATAAAAGTATCAATACAAATCCAACACTTATAGTAATTGTTCCAACTTGAATCATATGGTTTATGTCAAGATACATCATACTAAATGTAAGTATTATAACTACTATACTTTGTATAATAGACATCGGAATAAACAATTTGGATAACTTATCTTTTTTTAGAAATTTATTGGTACAATATATTACCACAATAGAGATAACAGTTATAAAGCTACTAATACTTCCTAATGATAATTCTGTTGAAACTACAAGAAAAGTTATAATAGTAATCAATGTTGATAGAACACCAAATGAACTTAAACCTCTAAATAATGTTCTAAAACTTAATAGTATCATTAATTTTCTATTTCCTTTATTATTAATATTTTCGAAAAATTTCCTTAAATTTATTTTTCCATGATTTAAATCAAATCCTTTTATAAATAGGGAAAAAATAAAGCTAATAGAAATTAATACTATTAATACTATAAAAGCTAATTCATAAGAATTTTTGCTAATGCAGTAACCTAAAACAATAGGAAGAATAATACTTATTGTATATTTCAAAATTTGATCTTTAGTAATATAATTTTGAAAATTTCCATCTTTATTAACTCTTTTTATTAATATTTGTTCTGGATAATAATAAAAGGCATTTCCTACACTTGCAAAAATCGCAAATAGTATTATATAATTTGCAATTTTTTCTCCAGCTATTAATAAAATTATACATTGCATTAAATTAAAAAATATTCCTATTCTAAACATAGAAACTAAATTGAGCTTTTTTAATCTGTTTACAATTAATAAACAGACTAAATAGCTTAAAAAGAAAGTTATATAATATATTGAAACATCTACTATATTTCCTTGTGTTATTTTTAGAAAATAAATTCCTAAAAATACATCTTTAAAAACACTGATAACTTTTCCTGCTAAATCGGATATTAAAAAACTTCTCCATACATTACTTTGTTTCATTTATTTCTCCTATCTTTCTTCTATATCTTTTTCTTCTTTTCTTTTTTCCAATACATTAACTATATTTTCTGCACATTCTACAAAAGTTCTTTGTATAGCTTCATCTGTGCAACCAGCAATATGTGGAGTTACAATAACATTGTTTCTTCTTTTAGCTAATACCTCTGAATATTCTCCTATATCAATATCTAATCCTAAATAAAAATTAGGATTTTTATCGGCAAAATCAACTAATGCATCTACATCTGTAACTTCAGTTCTTGAGGTATTTATAAATATTGCATTTTCTTTTAATAAGCTAACTTTCTCTCTTGATATTAAATTTCTAGTTTGCTCAGTTAATGGTACACTTACATTTACAATATCCGATTTTTGTAATAACTTATCAATTCCTACAAATTGTACTCCTTTTTCTGTTAATTCCATATGATTATCAGGATGTGCAGTATAACATAGCATTGGCATATGAAATACTCTAGCTATATCTACCACTTTTTTAGATATATTTCCTGCACCTATTAAACCTATTGTTTTTCCTGTTATATCATTTGGTTTACTGCTTAAAAAATTTTTATTTCCTTTTCCATCTATAACTAACTCATTAGCTTCTTGTATTCTTTTACTTGCATCTAATATTAAAGCAAATATATGTTCTGCAACTGATGTTGTATTAGCTGATGGACAATTAACAACATTAATAAATTCTGATTGTAAACATTCTTTATCTATGTGATCTAATCCTATTGATAATGTTCCAATAATTTTAGGACTTTTTATACTACTAATCATATCTTTTGTTATTCTTTCTTTAACTCCTATCATTAATATATCGTATATTCGTAATAACTCTTTTAATTCATCTTGTGTTGGAGACTTCTCGCCACTCCATACATCAACGATTATATTTTTTTCTCTTAATATTTTGACAGCTTGTCTGTTTATACTTTTTGATATACTACATGCTTTTAACATTTTTTGCTCCTTCTTAAACTAATATTTTCCAATATCCTTTTCTGTCAGATCCAACTCTTTCAATTTTGCCCTTTTCCTTTAGATTAGCTAGTAAGGTTGAAATAGTTCTTCTTGATACATTTAATTTATTTGAAAGTTCAACTTGAGTTATATTAGGATTTATCTTTAATAATTCTAATAATTTTATTTCATTATCTGTGCAATTTTCTGTGAAGTTATCTGTGCAATTTTCTGTGATATTCTTTGCAGTTGTTTCTTTTTTCTCTTTTCTAAAAGTAACTTTAAATGTTCCCCTTAAGTTTTCAAATTCTGGTTCAGGTAAATTCATTTTCTTCATTTCATCTCTCATTGTTGCAATACCTGTATGCCTATTTTCTACAATATCTGTAGTATCTTCTAGTAATCGAATAATAGTATTGTTTCTAACTTCAAGCATATTGTCAGAGCCTAAATTTTCTAAACGATTATTACCATATAAATCACCAGGATTTAAAATATCAATTCTATCATCAAATATTCTTAAATAAATATAAGCACCATCTGTATTTGTACTATAATCTCTATGGATAAGAGCATTTGCAATAGCTTCTCTTAATGCTTTCATAGGATAATGAGGTACATCAGTTCTTTTTCCATCATCATCAATTATAACCATTGTTCCAATATTTCTTCTTACAAATGCTAGAGATTTGTCTAACATTTCTTCAATAGTTCCTTCAACTCTTTCGTTATCATCAAATCTTTGACCTAATTCTCCAACATCTCCAAGTTTTCTTCCTGGAACTACCACACAAGCAATAAATAGTTGTGGCAAATATCCTTGTGGATATTCTCCAAATACCATCATCCCTGCAAGTGTAGGATGTATTTCACCAGTACTATTTTCTATAATACCGTTTAATTTTAATATTTTTTCATCTGAAAATTTTGAAAGATTAGGTTTCTTCTTTTTTATTTCTTCAATATACTGATGAATTTTTTCTTGATTTAAATCTTCAAATTCTGCTCTTTTTATTGGTCTTAAATCTTCTTCAATACCATCAGTATAACTTTGTAAACTATAAATTTCATAATCAGTCATATGCTCATCTGAATCTCCAATTCTAATATATGAGCCTTTGTTTATTCCTACATTTTTATAATAGCAAGGTTTCTTTTTTTGTGGTAATTCATTTATTTTTACAGCTAATAATTTTTTGTTATTATATGTAACAGCTAAAAACTCTGGTCTAATTTTAGGCTCAAGAGAAGTTGTACATAATGCTGTGATTTGTTTTTGTAAATCATTTACATCATATACATCCTGCTCCACAAAATTATTATGCTCATTTATTCCAAATATTATAATTCCACCATATTTATTTGCAAATGCAGAAATTGTATCATAGCATTTTTGTGGACAACCTTTTTCAGCTGTTTTTGCTTCTAACTTGTCCGTTTCTGTTTGATATTCTTGCATATATTTTATTGCATCTATAACTTCTGTTTCTGTCATATAAAAATTCATTCCTTTCTCGCTTCGCTCAAAAGGCACACATAGGAATGAA
>CAOJVB010000077.1 GCA_948444845.1 uncultured Clostridiaceae bacterium
AGTTTATTTAATAAAAAGAATTGGGAAATTGCATACATACTATAAGAATGACTTTATTATGAGAGATAGTTATTCAAAGAAATATCAAGAACTTGGTAAAAATAGCGAATATGATTTATTAGATACATTGCAAAATAAAAAGCAAGTGCTTTCAATGAGTGATACTCATAAAAGTAATGATTTATCAAGTATTTGCTATGCTATACTTGATGAACTATCAAAAACACCTAACTATCCAATTAAAAAATGTCAAAATTGTGGAATGTACTTTATTCCAACTTCAAAAGTAGATGAAATTTATTGCGACTATCCAAAAGAAAACTCAAAAACTTGTAGAGATTTAGGTGCTTTTCAATCTTACACTGAAAGGCTAAAACAAAATAAGGCTATGGGCGAATACAGAAGAACTTATCAACAAAAATTTATGCAAGTTAGAAAAAATAAGGAAAATAAAGAACTTTCTAAAAATTTTGAAACTTGGAAAAAACAAGCTAAAGAAAAAATTAATCTTATGAAAAAAGGCAAACTTACTGAAAATGAAGTCTATGAGTGGATTCTAAAAAATAAATAATATCTATTTTTATTCTTATATTTTATTTTTTTTACTTAACAGATTAGAGGGGTAAAAGGCAATAATATATTGCCTTTTACCCCTCACTTTTATTGTAGAATGTATTTATTAGAATATAAGGAGTGTTTTTACTATGAATCGCCGTAGAGGAATTAATAATAAATTAAATGTCATATCTGAAAACTTTAAGAAATTCCGTGCAGAAAGTGGATTTTCTCAAAAAGTTTTATGCGAAAAATTAGAATTGATTGGTCTTAATTTATATAAAGCTGATATATATGCTATTGAGCATAATAAACGTTGTGTAAAAGATTATGAATTATTAGCATTTTCAATCGTTTTTAATAGACCTGTTGCAGACTTCTACAAAGATGTTAATGATTTTAGTTAATTTTAGTTTTTGATTTTGTACTTAATTAAGTTCCGAAAACTAGTAATAGTTTTGCTATACCAACTGCTTAATTAAGTACATTTTTCTTTGATTTTGATACCATCTATTAGACCGAACTTTATATGCTAAATGCGTTTTAAAATTACATATTTCATATATTAGATTATTTATTTCTTTTAGTTTTCCTTTTTCTGTATCATCTAATTTTTCAATTAATGTATTACTTGCAATTTTTAATTTTTGTATTGCTATTTTATATTCTGTACTATCTGAATATGCATCTTCACATTTTTTTAGTTTATCATCTATATTTTTATCATATAAATTTAATGCTACAAATTCCATAGGTTCTTGAATTTGTTTTATATAATTTAAATAGATCTTCTTTCTAGCTTTTACATCTTTTTTTACTTCATCAATTGTTTCATATTTTTCAAACACATTTATTACATCTATAAATTGAGCCATCATAAATAGTTCTATGTCTTGCCTTGTAAGACTTTTATCATTGTTCATCTTATTTCACCTCCCTCCTCAACCATTTTATTTATCATATCACTTTTTAAAAATCTCGACAATACTTTACTGTCGTTTATTTTTGTTGTATAATAAATTTGAAAAATTTTTATATGAGGAGAGTGTATATATGAGTAAATTATATGATATTTATAAGAAATTAAAGAATGAAAATAGCGAAACCCTCTATTTATTCAAAAGTGGTGTATTTTACATATGTTTAGATGATGATGCTAAAGTTCTGTCTAAAATATATAATTTAAAACTAACAAATTTAAACGTTGATATAGTAAAATGTGGTTTTCCGTGTTCTAGCTTTGATAAGTATTATAAACTATTTGTTAATGATGATATCAATTTTAAAATTGTAGAAAATAATGCAATTTTTGATAGTTCTGATTATTTGCTAAATAAATCAATATTATCTTTATTAGATAAAATAAGTAAAGTAAACATAGATAATTTATCAGTTTCAGAAGCATATCAATTCATAGAAGAATTACAGGAACTTACTTTGAAATTAAAATAGGAGCTACATATGAATAAGTGTTATATAATAGGGAAAGTTGTTAATGATCCTATTTTTGAATTTTTCTTTATGGGAAA
The DNA here is from genome assembly GCA_948444845.1 of uncultured Clostridiaceae bacterium. GTDB lineage: Bacteria > Bacillota > Clostridia > TANB77 > CAG-508 > UMGS1663. The sequence continues at coordinate 2,085 of CAOJVB010000077.1, forward strand.
TAATATTTCTATCTGTTATTTTTTGATTGAATTAAAAAATAATTGTAAAATAAAAGTATTTGCATTAAATGAACTTGCAGACTATATATATCAAAACATTCATTCTAATCAAATAATTTTAATAGATGGCTGTTTAGATTGTAAAGGGAATAAAGATATCTCTATTCAAATAAAAAACATTGAAGTTATAATTTAGGTATTTAAAAGATGAAACTACTTCATCTTTTCTTCGTTATAAAAGCATAAAACAAGTATATTCGTATATCATACTACTAATACCTGTTTTATTGTATCATATTTACCTAAATTAGGAAGGAGTAAACCTCTTTAATATCTAATATATCTCTGTATATATTCCTTAAAATATATAATCTGGAATAATATTAGAGTGCTGGGCGAAACCCGTTGTTCGTGTTAGTGTTAGTCGCAGTGTTGTTATCACGGTAGCACGCAGGGTTGTCAGAATAGCTGTTGTTGAAGCTACCCCCACGAAGCAACTGAGCCTTTGATTTACCCCTAATTTATATAGAATAAATTCTTTTTTAGTCTATATATATTTGCATATTTTATATATCCGAAATGACCACATAAGTATTTTTTTGCTTCTCTACTCGTCATTGTTCCATTTTTTATATTTTCTTTTAAATCCTTAATTTTCTTTTTTAATTTTTTCTTTCCTTTTTCTCTAAGTTTCATTCTATATTCATTTATTTTATAACCACAAAAATTAACCCCTTGTTTACTTTTAAATATTTGTGTTTTACTATTTAATTCTAATTTTAATTCATCTTGTAAAAATTTTGTAATTTCAAGCAATGTTTTCTTTGCTTCTTCCTTGTTTTTGACTAAAATAATTGTATCATCCATATATCTAAAATAATACTTTAATTTTAATTTATGTTTTGCATATTGGTCTACTTCGTTTAAATACACATTTGCAAAGATTTGTGATGTATAATTTCCTATTGGAATTCCTGTGTTTCCTTCAGTAGAATATATTATTTCATTTATTAACCACAGTAGTTTCTTATCTTTTATTTTTTTATTTACTATGTTCATCAATATTTCTTTATTTATATTTTGGAAATATTTTCTTACATCCATCTTTATAATATAGTAATCTTCCCATATTCGTTTACAATGTAACATAGCTTTTTTTACATCTAATGTTGCTTGGTGCATACCTTTATTTGGCAAGCATGCATATGAAGTTTCTATAAATTGTGGTATAAATGTAGGAGCAAGAAAATTATCTACCAACCATCTATGAACTACTCTATCAATATATCTCGATTTTTGTATTTTTCTCAATTTTGGTTCGTGAACATAGAATATAGTATATCCTCCATGTTTATATGTTTGATTTTTCAAGTTTTCATATAAATATTTGACATATGCTTCTTTTTTCAAATTAAACAGTATTATGTCTTTCCTACAATTTTTATTTTCACAACTTTTTTTATGTGCTTCCATCAACTTTTCATATGAAAGTTTTTTATCAAACTCATTTCTTAATGTTTTGGGCATAAGCCTTTAATAAACCTCCAACTATTCTTCCTAATTCATCTAAAAGTGACATACTATATGAAAACTTTTTTTCATCAATCCATCTATTATCTTTCATTATTCTTAAAAAAACTCTTTGTACATTTATTCGTGCATCTATTTTATTGATATAGTCTAATTTTTCTTCCATACCTATTTTTCCAAGCATCATAACATCTTCAAGCATAATATACATCATATTTTTATATTCATTACCTATGTTAAATTTTTCTGTTCTAGGTAATTTCATTATTATATTCAACATATATCTTATATAATTTTCTGTTTTTGGTATTAATGTTAGTTCTCTCTTTGTTTCCATTTTTACCTCTTAATTAGTATATTTCTTTAGCACTTATCTAATTTCTCATTAATTTCATAGTTCCATCTCGTTATGATTTATCGCTACCAGTGTTCAGTGCTACTTTATATAAAGTGCTGGGCGAAACCCGATGTCCGTGCCAGTGCCAGTCGCAGTGTGGCTAACACGGTAGCACGCAGGGTAGGCAGAATAGCCGGTGCGGAAGCTACCCCCACGAAGCATGTATGATTCGACTGTATTGTTTGGGTAAGATGCCTCCTGTGTCCATTCCCATAAATTTCCTGCTACATCATATAAGTTTTTCTTTTTTATATCTTCTGATATGGCTGTTGTTTTTATTCCGTAATGGTATGTCCCATCAATTTTTGTAAAGGCTGACGTCATCGTTCCATTTCCTGAATCTACTCCTGCATATCTTCCTTTATTTGTTGGATATGTTACATTTCCATTCGTATAATTTCCCCATGTACTTGCTGTTACAACTGTATCATCACTACCTGCAATAAATTTCATCATAGCATCCCACATTGTTCCAGTAGCAAGTCCACTTCTAACATAATCTGTTTGATACATACTATTGCTTAATTTTAATGCTGTTTCATAATCTGCATGATAATATGGTACTTCTCCTGCTTTTGAAGTTATTTTTCCTGTTGCTGTATGGTTTAATCCATCTCTTATTGAAAAATTATCATTTAGCCAACTAGATGCTGTATTTTGACTTGCAAAATTTATATCTGTTGATAAACTTATATTACTTGTTCCTGCTTCATATCTTCCTATATAAAATCCACCATATTTTTCTATTTGTGGTAATTCTGCTGTATTTGTTTGTCTTTCCCAAGTTGCATTTGCTTTTCCCCAGTCTTTTTTTACATATCCACCAGCAGATACTGGTATCCATACAAATTGATTTCCTTTTAATTCTGAGTTTTCTACATTTACTGTACCATCATCATTATATGCTACTCCTGAAGGTATTCCTTCTTTTATTTCTCCTGTTGGTGTGTAATTAACATATTTATTTTTATCTATTGGATTGTCTGATATTACTACACCAGTATTTATTGTTCCTCCTACGTAGTAAAAACCATTAGGTACTGGCACTGTTTCTCCATTTCCTGTTGCTATCGCTGTTACACTTGCTACTTTTACTGCTTTTTTTACTACACTTCCATCCTCTGTTGATACATAAGCTGATGTTGTAGAATACCATTCTGATGGAATTTTAACTTCTGTTCCTGCTTCTGTATCCTTTGTGTTATCTGGTAAACCTTTATTATAATCTTCCAATTGTTTTTCTAATTCATTTAAACTTTCTTGTTCTGCAATTTGTGCTTTTTCATATTCTTCTTTCGCTTGTCCTGCTCTTTTTATTATTCCATTTTCTCCCATTAGAGTTGCAATTGTTACTCCTGCTAGTATTAAAAGAATTATAATTGTTACCACAAGCGATATCAATGTTATACCTTTTGTACTTTTAATCTTATTCATCTTTTGAACTCCCCCATCTTAAATTATTAATTATTCGTATCATATCATATCATAACATAATATGTTTTTCAATGATTTTCAAGATAAAATTTTTGCTTGTGTGTG
>CAOJVB010000078.1 GCA_948444845.1 uncultured Clostridiaceae bacterium
AAATCACTTATTCAATTTTTATTTCTTTTGTTTCACATCAATTGTAACACTACATATTTTAAATTTTTTTTAATTTTTTTATTACTTTTCTTAATATACTTTTTTGTCTATTTGTTGTATTCATTGCGGCTCTAGTTTTTGGTAAAATCTTTTTTTATTTTTTAATTGCAAAAATATTTATAAATTGTATAATAACTTTTTAATTTCATTATTTATGTTTTTAGTGTCAGTATTTTTTATACATTTCTTAATAATATTTAGTTTACTATATTAGCTGGTAATACGTTTCTATTTTTTAGCTTATTTTTACATTTCTAATAATATCATAATTTTGTAACTCGGAAAATTGAAACTGTATAACTTTCAAACTATACTATAAAGTTGTAAAAAAAGTCTGTCAAAAGGGACGAGGAAATTGACACACTTTATCTTTTAAAGATGTGTCAATTTCCTCCGTCCCTTTTGACACCTTTTGACAGACTTTTTTATAGCTGCCTCGTGTTTATTTTAATAATTCTATTGCTTTATTTAATTGTAAATCATCCTTTGTTTCTAATATTTCATAAATATTTTGGTCTTCTGGAAGTTTTACTTCATAGTCTGGCATTATTCCCACTTTATTTATTGTGTTACGTTTTGGTGTGTAATATTCATTTGTTGTTAATTTTATTCCACTTCCATCTTTTAAGGTAAATATACTTTGTATTACTCCTTTTCCATAGGTCTTAGTTCCTACTACATTTACGTTTTCTACATTTTCTTTTATTGCTGCTGTTAATATTTCTGAGGCACTTGCTGTATTTTCATTTACTAGTATTACTACTTTCATATCAATCTGCTTATCTTTTTTAGCTTTTGTTATTTCTTCTTTATTTCCTTTTTCAGTTGTTATTAATAATGTAGCTCCTTTATCAGTAAACATATCTGCTATATTTGTTGCTTCTTCTACTATTCCACCACCATTATTTCTTAAATCTATTATTAGCGATTTTATATTTTGATTTTTTATTTCATCATATTTTTGTACAAATTCATCATAGCATCCATCATCAAAAGTTGATATCTGGATATATCCTATGTTGTTTTCTAATACTTTTGTTTCTATATGGTTTACTTTTATTGTTTTTCTCTCTACTTCTATTTCTAATGTTTGTTCTTCTCTTAATACTTCTAATTTTACTTTTGTTCCCTCTTCAGCTTTTAATTTGTTTGAGGCTTCATTTAATTGTTCTCCTTTATATTCTGTACCATCTATTTTTATTATTATATCTCCTGCTTTTATTCCTGCTTCTTCTGCTGGTGACCCTTTCATAGGCATTAATATTGTTATTTGATTTGTTTTCGTGTTATTAGCTATATATACTCCTATTCCTACATATTTTCCAGTTGCATCAGCCATATAATCTTGCATTTCTTCTTTTGTTATGTATTCTGAATATTGATCACCTAATCCTTCAAAATACCCTTTTATCGCTTCTTCCTCCATCTGTTCATCATTTATATCATATAAATAGTGTTCTTGTATGAATTTTCTGTAGTAAGCTATTCTTTGTGCTATTGCTCCAGATCCATCTGTTGTAATATATTTTATGTTGTTTTGGCTTCCTACACTTTTATATAAGGCTATTGTTGTTACCATAGCTGTTATAAATACTGTTAATACAACTAGCATTATAATTTTATACACTTTCTGTTTTTTATCTGAATCCATTATTTTTCTCCCTCCATTATATAGTTATTTTAAATGGGTAGACATGATTTAGCCTACCCTCCAAATTCTTCGAAATTTGGAATTATTAACTATTCTCTATTTTTATTCATTCCACAATTCAAAGTAACATATCTCTACTATTAATTATATTATATTTTTTTCATTTTATTCTGTACTTCCTTGTAAAAATGGCATTGGGTCTGTACATGAACCATTTATTCTTACTTCAAAGTGTAAGTGAGGACCTGTTGAGATTCCTGTTGAACCTACCTCCATTATTAAGTCACCTTTTTTTACTTCTTTTCCAACTTCTGTAAGTATTGCTTGACCATGTCCATAAAGAGTTGATATTCCATTTCCATGATTTATCATTACACAGTTTCCATATCCTCCATATCGACCTGCCATTGTTACTATACCATCTGCCGCTGCTATAACTGGTGCTCCAAATCCTGCATTTCCTATATCTATACCACTATGGCTTTTTATAATTCCTTGTATAGGATGTTCCCTTATTCCATAGCCAGATGTTATATATGTTCCACTTTTCGCTACGGGCCATGCCATTACTCCACCTTTGTAGTCTCCTGTATATTCATATTCATTAGTTGCAATTTTTATCAAAGCTTCTATTCTAGCTTCTTCTTCTTTATATTCATTTATTTTTTGTTGTAGTTCTTGTTCTTCTATAGATAATTTTTCTACATTTTGTTCTTTTACAATTTTATTATTTTGAGTTATAACTGATAACTGCTCTTTTTTAGCTTTTTTTGTCTTTAGTGTAGCTTTCTTTTCGTCTAATTCTATTTTTGAACTTTCTACTTCTTGTCTTTCCTTTTCTATTTGTTCTAATAATTCTAAATCATATTTTATAAGTTCTTCTATTACATAATAGTTAGATATGAAATCTACTATATTTGATGAATTCATTAATATATCTAAATATGTTATATCTCCTGCCTCATAATTAACTATTAGTCTTTGCTGTAATAATTCTTCATTTTCTATGTATTGTTTTTCTACTGTATCTAGTTTTAATGTTATTTCGTCTATTTTTTCTTGCAAATCTGCAAGTTCTGCTTCTAAAGTGCTTATATCTTCTTCTGCTTTTCTAATTTCATCATCTAATTGTTGTATTTTTACTATTTCATTTGTTAATTCTTCTTGCACATATTCTAATTGTTGTTCTGCTTCTTCTGTTTTTTGTTGTGCTTCTTGCTTTTGCTCTCCTAGTGTTGTTGCATTTATTATGACAGTAGAATAAGAGCATGCAATTATAGTAAATATAATAATTATCGTAATTACTTTTTTCATCATACCTTATTCTCCTTTCCTATTTTTTAGCTTGGAGTTGTTGCTCCTGCTGCAAATGTGTATCCTCCTGGTAGGTAGTCTAGTGGATTTAAGAAACTACTACTAAAGTAGCTTGATATTGAAGAGGCTTTTCTTATTTCAAAATGCAAGTGCCTTCCTGTACTACTTCCTCTACCTTCATCTGTTAAACCTCCTCCTGATGTAGCTATAACTTGCCCTTGAGTTACATATTGTCCATTAGTAACTTTTCTTGATAATAAATGTCCATATAATGTGATATATCCACTTCCATGAACAATCATAATATAATGTCCATACCCACCTGGATTTTCTAAGTTATATGCATACCCTGATGCTGCTGCATATACATTTTCATGATTTGCTCCAATGTCTATTCCTTTATGCCATGTTCCCCATCTTTTTTTTACTGTTGAGGTTACTATCTTGTTATTACATGGCCAAATAAAACTTCCATCAAATTTTAATCCTGAACTTCCTGCTTGACTATTAGCTTGTGCTAATATTTGTGCTATTTGCTGGTCTATCTTTTTAGTTTGTGCATTATAGCTATCTATTTCATTTTGAAGTTTCTTTTTCTCATCACTTAATGCATTTGCTTTTTCTTGTCTTTGAGCTCTTTTAGCTTTTATACTATTTGTTTTAGAAACTTTATCACTTTTTAAAGTTTCTATTTGTAACTTTTCTTCTACTAGTGTTTGTTTTGCTTCTTCTATTTGTTTTTTATCGTTTTCTATTGTTTTTAATAATTCAGTATCATATTCTACAAATTGTGACATTGTATAATAATTTGAAATGAAATCTATTACACTAGAAGAATTGAATAACATATCTAAAAATGAAGTTTCTCCCATTTCATACATTACTACTAATCTTTGTTGTAATAAGTCTTCATTTGCCTCATATTCTTTTTGTTTTTCATCGATTAACTTTTCTTTTTCACTAATTGATGTTTCTAATTCTTTTATTTGTTTTTCTAGTCTAGCTATTTCTTCTTCTCCTTGTGTTATTTCATAATCTAAATCAGAAATTGCTTTCATTTCTTCGTCTAATTCTTCTTGCACATTTGCTTGTGCATTTTTTGCATCATTAATTTTCCCTTCAATTTCAGCTTTTTGTCCATTTAGTTCTGAAGTTGTTGCTGCTATTACAGTATATATGTATGATTGTAACAATATTAAAATTAGTATTATGGATATTACTTTTCTTTTCATATTTTCTACTCCTTGTTTTAGACTTCTAAATATTTTCTCATTGATATGATACTTCCTATTGTTCCTATTCCTATTCCTAATATTAAGTATACTACTATTACTAATGTAAATACATTCGAGAAGCTTAGTAGGCTTAAACTAATTGTATTTGTTATTGAAGATGTTGCTATTTTTTGTATTACTGCATTATACCCTATTCCTAATAAAAGAATTGAAATTAATGCTGCTACTACTCCTATTATTACACCTTCTACTATAAATGGCCACCTTATGAAACCATTTGTTGCACCTACATATCTCATAATTGTAATTTCTTTTCTTCTTGCATGTACTGTAAGTTTTATTGTATTTGCTATAATAAATATTGAAATTATAACTAATAGTACTAATATAATTGCTGAAATTATTTTTATGCCATTTGCAAAGTTTATTAATGTTTGTATTGTATTAGTTCTTATAGTAATTTCTTTTACATTTTCTAAATTTTCAATTTGGGTTTTTACATCTTCTGCTTTTTCAAGTTCTGTTACATTAACTAAAAATGAAACTCCTAAAGGATTTTTTTCTCCAGTATATACTTCCAATAGTTTAGCATTATCTCCAAACCTTTTTAACTGACTGTTTATTGCTTCTTCTCTAGATATAAAAGTAACTTTTGCAACATCTGTCAAATTGTTAATCTCTTCTTGTAATTTTTGTATTTGCTCTTCAGTTGCTTCTTTATACATAAAGACCTGCATACCTTGCTCTGCTTCTACTTCCCTCATTATATGGTTAACATTTTGACCTACTAAAAAGAATAAGCCAAATATAAGCATTGTAGCACACATTATCATTAATGAAGCTCCTGTTGACTTTTTATTTTTCATTACATTGTGAAAACCTTCACTTAATAAATATCCTATTATATTATATCTCACTATCATAACCACCTTTTTTATCATCTCTTATAATGTTACCATCACTAATTTGGATAACTCTTTTCTTCATTCTATCTACTATATCTTTTGCGTGTGTTGCTACTACAACTGTTGTTCCTCTCATATTTATATCATTTAAAAGTGTCATGATGTCCCAAGCTGTTTCTGGGTCTAAGTTTCCTGTTGGCTCATCCGCAATTAGCATAGATGGATTATTAACTAACGCTCTTGCTAAAGCCACTCTTTGTTGCTCTCCTCCTGATAATTCATTTGGATACATTTTTGCTTTTCCAC
>CAOJVB010000079.1 GCA_948444845.1 uncultured Clostridiaceae bacterium
TTTATCTATTTTGGTTTCATTTTTCTAATTTTTATTTTCAAACTAATACCTCCTATCGGCATAAATATCACAAAATTTTTTGTGAAGTTTTGAAGTTACAATTATTAATACAAATATATGTTAACATAATTTTAAGACGCTGTCAAGATATATTTGTAAAAATCAGAGTAATTTCATAAAATATTGTTGCGATTCACAGATAAATTTTATTATGTGCTAGCGCGAAGGGGTTAATATATTTTATTTTTGTAATAAAGACTTAAGTACCCCAACCTCGGCAGTTGCATACCCCTTGTCTTGGAGGGAAAAATGGAAAAAATAAAATATATTAACCCATGGGAGCTGATTTTAAATAATAACTGTAAATAGTAACAAAATATTACAAAATTGCAATATTTATATGTTATGATAAAATGCAAATAGTGATAAAATTAGTATGAATGAGATATTTAATATGTATTTTGGGATAATAGAAAAAATGTAATAGCTATTGCTGCGTATCAGCATTTTTCTTGATAAATATATTAAGAATATTTTTTCCTTCTCAATTATAAAAAGAGCAGAGTAAAATTGCTTACTATATCTATTTAAACATTATTTTTTTTTGTATAAATCATATTATGTATGTTTACACGAAAATTTGATCTTGCAATAAAACTGAAATATGCTATACTATTATTGGAAATAAAAAATAGCAGTATTTTTAGGAGTAGATTATGGAAATAAAAAAAGAAAATGAGATAACAGTAAAAATTAAATGTGAAGTAAATGAATTATGTACAATTCTAGATAAAAAAGGATTTAATGTAGTAGATAAATATACTATAAATGATATATTTATGATACCAAATTGTATGAAAGAAGAAATACATAATTTAACAAGTAGAGAAATTTTGAAAAGGGCAATATTAATACGTGATATAGATAGTAAATTTAAGCAATATAGAAATAGGATGATTACTTTTAAAAAGAAAGAATTTAATCACAATGGAGATATATTAAATCAAGTAGCTATTAATTGTTATATTAGTAACACAGATGAAGCAGTAAAGTTATTTGAAGAAATAGGATATTATAATATAATGAATATTGTAGAAACTAATATTGTATATGGTAAAGATGATTTTGAAATAGCAATAAAAGATATAGAAAATGGAGATAATTTAATAGAAGTAGAAACAGTAGCAAATAATAAAAAAATTGATACAATAGAAAAACTAAAAAAACAAATTATCGACTTAAAAATTCCTATTGATACTACGAACTTTTTTGTAAAAAAAGCAGAAGTAGAGTTAGAAAAAATATTGAATAAATAATTTTAATAAATACTGTGAAAGCTTATAATATTTGCTTGAATACTTACAGAGTCATTTAGTAAACATTAAAATTTTGTAATGTTTATAAAATGACTCTGTAATACTTTGTGCCTTTTTTATTTTACACATATATTCCTTTTTGTTTTTAACATATCTTATGTACTAAGCCATAGATCATATATAGTAATAGTTCGATTGCTAGATATTAAACCAATATAATAGAAATCATCTAAATCACTAATATCAAGTTCATAATATCCACCTTCATTTTTAGTTAGTTCTAATATTTTATTAATCCTTTTGATATTTCATCATTTCCGTATAGAAGTTGTTTCTTTTAAAATTGTTATAATAATATGCCCACAAGTAGGATTTACGTCGTCAATTTCACCTATAAAACATAATTTTCTATAATCATTTTAATTTATTTGAGATGAGGTTATATAATTTCCATATGAATAAGAAGGAAGTGTGGCTACCTTTATACTCATTGAATTTATTGTTTTAGTAGTTTTTCCAGATACATCCCAAGGAATAATTTCAGTGTTAGAATTAATTAGGTACTTATTTTTGGACATATTATTTTATCCATATACACTTTTTTTATTGTTAATTCCCTATTACTCATAAAAAATCCCATGTAATACTCGCCTTTTATATTGCTTATATCTATTTCATAAAGCATTACATTAGGAGTGAGTATATTACATTTTAAAATGCCATTATTATTTACTCTATTTATACTTTTATTATCTGAAATAACAAAATGACCAGAAACGATATTAGGCTGATTGATTAATGCCTCAATATATATAGTATTATAATTTGTTAAGTTAATCTTATTTTGAGTATATATATTTCCATACTGCTAGTTTCCAGTTGAAACTTTAATTTCACCATTTATAGATTTATCAATATTCGTTAAATTTGAGTAAGCAGAAAACCAACCACCTGTTGTTGATACATATTCATTGCCGTCTTTATAAAGGTAACTTATTAAATATTCATCATGTTGTTTTCCTAGATGAACATTATATGAATTATCTATCCAATATTCATAACCTTTATAATTACCCTTTAAATCATTGTCAATAGTTATTTGCTCATTTAATTTATTAGGGAGCTTTGTTATGATAGCATTAGTTATAAGATTTTCCTCATTAATCTGTAATTATATCTAAAATTGCGAGTTATATTTCTTCTTTTACCTGAGCTTTTATATACTCCTCTTTAGACTCACGAAATTTAACAAATATACCATTATCATTAATTATAAGTTGTGTAACAATACTAGCTAAAATTATTAAAATCAATATAGATACTATAAGACTTATTAAAGTCACCCCTTGACTTTTTATCATATTGTTTTTAATTTTACTATCAATGATTTTAATTTTACTTTATCCCTTTCAAATTTAGTATTTTAAAACTAAAATTACAATTTTATTTTACAAATAGAGATTAATTTAGTCAATACTTTAATGTAAATAAATTATCACTAAGTAAAAAAGAGTTACATATATATTAAATATTAACTGTCAATTAAAACCAAAAAATATATACGATATATTTGTAAATAAAAAATTAATATAATGCTCAATCCCATAATTGCCTAAGTAAAATTCACATAATGTATTGATTTCGTAACAGAAATGTAATATAATTATAATATAGTGCAGATATACAAATATATAAGAAAAAGAAGTATATCCCTAAGCACAATTTTTAAAGAGAAAAAGCACATTAAAAGCTACCAAATATTACTATTGACTTGCATAAAAAAACTCTTTAAAATAATAAATATATTATATATATATTTAAGAATAAAATTTTAAAATATAAAGGATGGGTAAAATGAAGTTAAGAAAAGGAATTTTAAGTATATTAATAATTAGTTTAATGATAATGATTATTGGTATTAGCACAAAAGTAAAAGCGGAAATGGTAAATCCACCTATGTACTTAGGAATAGAAGAATATAGAAAAAAAGATAGCAACAATAAAGAATATGCATACAGTGTATTAGATAAAATTGTTTGGAAAATAACTTCATATGATGATGATGAAAGGTCAAATCCAAATAAAAATAAAACCTTGTACTGTATAAAACCAGGGCAAGGTTTTGGTTCACGCCTGCCAGATGGAACATATGTTGGAAGAAATGAAGTACGAGTATATAATCAAAAGTTTGACCTAAAAAATAGAGGTCAAATAGAAGGAAACTATCTAAATGCTATACCTAGTGGAGAAACATATAACTCATTAATATGGATATTAGAAAATTGTTATGTTCCAGAAATTGATACAAATGGAAGTGATAGGCAACAATTATTAAATGCAGCAAAAGAGTATAATAGAAATGTATTAAACATTGAAGACAGAATATACTTTGAAAAACTTACAGATGAAGATATAGATGTAGTACAACAATTAGCAATATGGCAATTTACAAATAATAATGCAGATTATCAAATACCATCAAATACTTTTGAATTATACTTAAAAGAAAAAAATAAAAGTGAAGATTATACATCAATTTCTAATAAATTTCCTACAAACGATGAAGGAATCAGAAGAAATGAAGCAGCAATTGCATTATACAATTATCTTATTGGTAAAGCAAGAGAAAATGGAAGTACAGAACCATTACCTACAACAACTCAAAATCCAATATATATAAATACAACTAATAGCAAAATTGAATTAGAAGGAGAAAATTACATATTAGGGCCATACAGCATAAATGAAATAACACATAATATAGAATATACTTTAGAAGCAACATTAAAAAATGGAGAAACACCAGTAGCATTTAAAATATTAAATACAAATAAAGCAGAAGTAGGGCTAAAAGATGTAGTTGGAAGTCAATTTTATATATCAGTACTTTCTAGCCAATATGCTTCAGGTTTAAAATTCAATGTAACAACTAAAACAAATGAAAAAACACTTACATATTGGTCAGTAAATAATGCTCCATTAACAGATCAACCAGTTGTTGAAATAGGAAAAATAGAAAAAAGTTATGCAGCATCAATAACTACACCTAATATACCAAAGGAAAAAACATTTGACTTAGCCTTAAGAAAATTTATAACAAAAATAAATGATACAAAATATGATAGAATTCCAAAAACATCACCAGAACAATTAGCAAAGCTAAATAATGGAACATGGACAGTAGAGAAGGAACATACAAAAGTACCATTAATAGTAAAAACAGGAGACAGAGTATTATATACAATAAGAATATATAATGAAGG
>CAOJVB010000080.1 GCA_948444845.1 uncultured Clostridiaceae bacterium
GTGAACTTTTCATAAATTAATTTTATAGGGTGATCATATCATAAGTTATTCATAACTTCTTAATTTTTGCTATTGAAATAGTTTTAATTTTATGTTAATATTATTTTGTTTAGTATTTTAAACTCTATTAAACTTTTAGGATGTTCTTTCCTAAAATATTTTCCAATAAATTTTAAAACTTAAAATAAAAAGGATGTGATATTATCGAATTATTAGAATTAAAAAATGATTATACTTTTAAGCGTGTTTTTGGTTTTACTGGAAACGAAGAAATTACCAAAAACTTATTAAGTGCTGTATTAAAAGAACCAGTAAATAATGTTGAACTTAATTGCAAAGAAATACTTGAAAGAGAAGTTTTTGATGATAAACTAGGTATATTGGATATTAGAGCAAAATTAAATAATAATATTGACTGTGATATTGAAATGCAAGTGATTGACCAAAAAAATATAGAAAAAAGGTTACTTTTCTATTTAAGCAAAATGTATGGTCAAAATGTAAAAAAAGGCCAAAAGTATAAAGAAACAAATAAATGTATAGCAATACTATTTACCGATTTTAATATTGAAAAACTTAAACCAATAAAAAAATACAAAACAAAATGGAATTTTAGAGAAGAAGATTATTCTGATATAGTCTTGACAGACGCTATGGAAATTCATATAATAGAGTTAACCAAAGTAAAAGAGTACTCAGAGAATAAAGAACTTGATATTTGGGTTAATTTTATTAATAGAGTAGGTGATTTTGATATGAGTAAAGCAAATGAACAAGTAAAAAAGGCAAAAGAAATATTAGAAGAAATAAGTGAGAATGAACACGAACAATATTTAGCACATTTAAGAGAAAAGTACATATTAGACCAAAATAATTTACTAGATACTGGATATGAACGTGGCTTTGAAAAAGGCTTAAGTGATGGTTTTGAACAAGGTTCTAAACAGCAAACAGTTGAAATTGCTAAAAAATTAAAATACGAAAATACTGATATTTCGTTAATTATGAAAGTAACTGGTTTAACTAAAGAGGAAATTGAAAAATTATAATTCATTAATTAATTTAAAATACTAAACAAATAGTAAAAGAGATAAGAAATTTTAAATTCTATTGTATTTTTTGCAATTAAAATTTCCTATCTCTTTTATATATGTTGCAAATTTATTTTTTATATATAAAGTAAAGAAATGGACATGTCACAAATCTTTACGTCCCAAATCTTTACCAACTCTTTATTTCTTTTCATATGCTCCTATTATTTGTACTAAATACTTATCTTGTATTTGTTCATAAGTTAGGCCTTTATCACTGCCAAAATCTCTTTTTTCTATCTCTATTGATAAATTTTGTTCATTTGCTTCTTTTATTACTATATCTTTTTGCTCCTCATAATTTTTCTTTTTATTTTCGTATTGTTGCTTTTCTTCAAATTGTTCATAAATTATTACTGTTTTTAAACTATTATTTTCAAATTTATATTCTATTATTTTATTATAATCTGTTAAACTTTTTATAACTAAACATTCATTTTCTATACTTACATGATTTATTATTGAATCGCTTAATTTACTTGTGTTATTTGGTTTATTATTCTCTTTAAAAATTATATTTTTTATACTGTCTTTATTTCTATATATATATATTCCTGTAACTATTAGAATAGCAATAATAATTATTACTACTAGATATCTAATGTTCAATTTTACTTTTCTCTTTTTCACTTGTTTACTGTGTTTTCCCATTTTTTTCTCCCCTATTTTTATTAAAGAAAACAGGTTACAAAGTACCTGTTTTCTTTTTTATTGTATTATCTTTCAACGTAGTATGATAACATTACTTCTCCTGATGTTATTTTTGTTACATCTGTTTTTGAGTTCCATGCATTTACATCCCATGTTAATGTTTTGTTTTCATAGCTTAAGCAGTATTCTGATAATTTAGCTTTATCTGTGCATTTAAATACTTCTTGTTCTCCTATTTTTACTATTATAGGGTTATTAGCATCTACTACTAATTCTTTGCTTAATGTTACTATATTTTTACCTTTTGTTGATGTATTTTCATCAGGTTTTATTGCTTCTTGTAAGTTCGTAAATACTTTTGATAATTCAGTTGCGTCATTTGCTGTATAAACTACATTATTAGAAGATATTTTCTTTAATAATTTATATGCTTTTGAATCTGTTTTTGTAGCATCTTCTCCAAATCCAATTGAATATATATCAGCTTTATTATCTTTTATTTCTTTTGCTTTTGCTTCTATAGTTGGATAATTTTCATTTCTTTTTGAATATTCGTTACCTGAATAAGATGTTGTAGGTTCTCCATCGCCTAAGAATATTACCACATTTTTGTTATTTGGATATTGTGTATTAAGTCCATTTGTTCCATATATTGTGTTCTTAGTTGTATTCAATGCTTCATACACATTAGTACCTAAACCAGAACTTGTATTTTGGCTTGGTAATGTAATTGCTCCTATTTCATTTACTAAAGTTGAATAATTATTTTTATCTACTGTTGTTCCTAGTATTTTTGTTCCTGTATATGGAATTTCTTTTTTGTTTACCCATCCTGTTGTAACTGGGTCTTTTGTATTAAATGTTATAACTGTTACTGTTGCTTTTGAATTTGTAGGTTTTCCTGTTTTACCGTCTACATATATATTTCTTATGAAGTTTTGTGCTGCCGTTTTTGCTGCTGTAAGTCTTTCTCCATACATACTATAAGATAAATCCATTACTAAAACAACATTTACTGAGTCTTTTCCTGTTTCTCCTTGTGTTATTTCTTGTGTTTTTATTGTTAACTCATTAACTGTAGTTGTTGCACTATCTGTTTTGTCTTGGCTTGTTGTTACATTATTTGTAATTGTACTTCCTATTGTGTTTTCGTTTACTTTTGCTTTTACTGTTAAAACTTTTGTGCTATTTGCTGGTACTGTTACATTTGCCCATGTTATTACTTTGTTTTCTTGTGTTGCTCCATTATCTGCTGAAATATATGTTAGACTTTCTGGCAATGTATCTGTAACTGTTGTTTGACCTTCTACTTTTCCTTTATTTGTTAATGTTATTGTATATGTTATTTCTGAACCTGCATTAGCTTTACTTACTGCTGATTTTGTTATTGTAATATTTGGTTTTGAATAATATACTTTTATCACATTTTTAGATACTATCGCTGTTATTGTTAATGGTGTTCCTTCTACTTTTTCTAGTCCATATCCTTCTGTCTTATTTTTATCTGTATCTATATTTTCTATAACTGATTGATATTTAGCACTTAATTTTTCTGTTTTGCTTTCATCAATAGTTCCATCATAATAGTATTCTATTGTATATTCATAGTTAGCTTTTTCATAGAATACTTTTATTACGTTTTCTTCTGCTACTGAACTTATTGTTAATGGTAATTTTTCTGTTCTTTCTAGTTTATAACCTGTTATATTTTTATCTGTATAATTTTCTATCTTGTCACCATATTTTGCTGTGCTTTCTACAGTTTTGCTATTATCAATTTTTCCATCATAGTAATATTCTACTTTATATCCAAAGCTATCTTTTACATAGTATACTTCTATTATATTATTTTCTGCTATTTCACTTACTGTTAATGGTAAATTCTTTGTTTCTTTAAATATATAACCTGTTATACATTTATCTTCATATGTTGTTATTTCATCTTTATATGTTGCTAATATGCTTTCTGTTTTTGTATCATCTAATATTCCTTCATAATAGTATTTTATTGTGTAATTAAATTTAGCTTTTTCATAGTAGAAGTTTATTACATTGTTTTCTACTTCTATTGTTATATTTTTAGTTTCAGCATCTACTGTGTACCCTGTAACTGCTTTTGCTGTTTCTGTTACTTCTTCTTTATATGTTTTTCCATTTACTGTTTTTGCTTCTGCTAATACTTCGTTTGTATCTTTTTCTAAGTAATTTACTGTGTAACCTAAATCTGCACGTTTTGTGTAGTAGAAGTTTATTACATTATTTTCTACTTCTATTGTTATGTTTTTAGTTTCAGCATCTACTGTATATCCTGTAATTTCTTTTGCTGTTTCTGTTACTTCTTCTTTATATGTTTTTCCATTTACTGTTTTTGC
>CAOJVB010000081.1 GCA_948444845.1 uncultured Clostridiaceae bacterium
TAATTTATTATACACTCTCTCATAAAATGTGTCCATATATCTATTCTAACACCAAACTTTAATATTAACATTTTTTTCATTTATATAATTCATTAGATTTATCGCAAAATCAATATTATCATCTGCTATTAATACATTTATCACTTTAAAATTCTCCTACTATACTTATTACTTTTTCTTATTTTTTCAATTAATAATTTAGCTAATTTATTATTAAATTTCAAATAAACTAGTTATATAATCTTTTGCTTTTTCTTCTTCATTTTCTACTACCGAACGAACTCTAACATATTTTTGTCCATTTTCTACATCGTAGTAATATGTTTGCTTTTGTTCTATAATCCCATCTAAAGAACCTAATTTTTGCATAACTTCGTTTTTAGCCATTTCATTATAACTTGCTTGTTTGCTTTTTAATTCATTACTTATTATAAAGTCTTTATCACTTATTTTCTCTTTTTTATTTTTTAATGGTAATGTATTATCATAAATAGCTTCTACAATTCCATCACGTATTGAAATTACATATCCTGCATTTGTATAAAATTCGCCAATTTTTAAATGTAATTCAATAATTGATTGTTCATCTTTTTCTCCATTTATAATATTAATTGTTCTACCACCTTTAGCTTCACTCATTATGTAGTTTTCTTCATTAAATGAAGAGTCATATTTTTTTATTATATCTATTATATCTTCTATTCCTTTAAATGTAATAGTTTCTTGAGTGTTTCTTAATATGTTTCTATTATCTTGTATTGCAGAAGAATTCTCACTTTCTTTTATGTTTTTTTGTATTGAGTTACTAGCAGTTCTAAATTTGCCAACTTTCATATTTGCATCACCACGACTCCATTGGCTCCAATTTTTTATTGAATGTTCTTCTTCTGATTGCCTATCATCACCTGGGTATGATTTACTATTTGCAAAATTAGCTGCATCGTTAACTCCATATCCTAGTGCTAATCCTTGTGAAAAGTTATTTCCCCAAGAATAACAGTCATCTGACCATATTTTATTTCTCCATCCTATTACATTATCTGCACCTCTTTCACAGGTTTTAGCAGCTAACCCATTACTATTGTCATCTTTTGAAGTTAAACATGCTGCATATACTACTAAAATTGTATCTGTATCCCAATGTACATCATTAGTTCCAAAGTGATGTATTCCGTCATAAACGCGTCCATTTCCTACAATTAACCCTACATTTTTTGTCCAAAATCTGTCCCAATCTCCATGACCATATAAATATTGTACATCTGCATATAAACTTTCCCAAAAGTCTGTTTTACTTGGATCTTGATGTGCTATTACATTATAGTCTACTCTTCTATACCAAAATGGTATTCTGCTAACTACATTATCTGCATCTGTTCCAAAATAATATTTTGAAGACATTACATATGCAGTATTATCTCGTGCTTTAATATTTGTATTAAATAGCATATTAAATATAAGTATTACTAATATTGCAATGATGCATAATTTTGTACTAAACCTAATTTTCATAAAGATCCTCCTTTTTTTTATTTTTAGCTAAATTATTAATTTACTATTTATTTTTAGGTATTTCCATGTTAGCTTTTCCTATGTATATGTCTCTATTTCCATCTGCTGAGAACATTTTCAATATTGAAAATGTTTCATATTCATATAGTTTACTTCCTCCATCCATCAATCTGACGCTTCTAATTTTTCCCTTTCTAACATCTTCTTCTGCTTGCCTAATTACTTCTTCTATAGAAATAGTGCCTTTTCTTAATGATTCTTTTAACTGAAGCATTTCTCCATTATATTCATATTCTACATCATCAATATCATAAAAATATAGACTATAGTTACATCCCATTATTTTTTCTTTTTTACTAATCATTGTACTAATTACTGTTAATATTATTACTACAATAATTAGTATTATCAGTATTCCTATAATTAGCTTCTTTTTCATCTCACTCGCTTCCTTTTCACTTCATTATTTCTGTAATTTTCATATTTGTTTTTCCTATATATACATCATTATTTCCATCTGTTGAATTCATTTTTAATATTGAAAAATTTTCATATATATACATTTTACCTTGCCCATCCATATAACTATAACTTTTAATTTTTCCTATTCTTTCATCTTCCTTTGCTTGTCCAATTATCTCTTCTATAAAAATAATTCCATTTTTTAATGATTCTTTCAAGTTAACTGTTTCTTTATTATATTCATATAGTACATCATCAATATCGTAAAAATATACATTATAATTATAATCCATTATTTTCTCTTTTTTTGCTTGTATCCAGTTTTCTTCTTCTTTTTTATTAGATGATATTACATATATGTCTGAATTTATAAATTCATTTAATTTATCTTTATTATTCAGTATGCTAATTACTAATATTACTAGTAATATTGTTGTAATTAATATTATTGATATAATTAATTTTTTTTTCATTTTCCATTTTCCTCCTTTTCTTTTTTATTATATCTTTTTCTTCCATTTTTTGTTAAAAATATACAAAAAGATACACTATTATTATATAATTACATGTTTTATCTATTAGTTAAATTTGATAGTATTATATCATATATTTATAAATATGTACATGAAAGTAAGAAAAAAAATGGAAAAATTTAGTATATAAGTTTATTATTGTTACTTATTTACACTTTTGTTCTATTTATCATAAAAATAAAAAAAACCAGTTTAAATATTTACTAACTACTGGTAACTTTTATATTGCAACTTCATTAAAATTGTTTTTATTCTAAAGTTATCTACAGTTAGTATTTTTTTAAACTAGTTCTTTTTATTATTTGCAAAATCTGTGCCTTCCTATTGTTACTGTCATTGGTCTTGACCATATCCATTTATTTGTTGCAGTTGATGGGTTGAAGTAATATATTGCTCCATATGATGGATCCCATCCATTTAAAGCATCTTGTGCGGCTTTTATTGCCGTACTATTCGGGCTTAAGTTTATTTGTCCATCTCTTACTGCATCAAAAGCTCCTGCTTGGTATACTACTCCTGATATAGTATTTGGAAAACTTGAGCTTTTTACACGGTTTAATACTACTGCTGCTACTGCTACTTGCCCTGAATATGGTTCTCCTCTTGCTTCTCCATATACTACTCTTGCTAATAAATTTAAGTTACTTGAATTAGATGAAGATCCACTAGATGATGAAGATGTATATATTCCCATCGCTTTAAGTGTAGCAGGCCCTGCTATTCCGTCTACTGTCAATCCATTTTTTCTTTGAAAATATTTAACTGCTGCTAATGTTTGGCTCCCATATATTCCATCTATATTTCCATTATAGTATCCCCATCTTTTTAGCTTTGTTTGTATTTGAGTTACTTCATTTCCTCTTGAACCATATTTTGATAATGCTTGTATTTCTTGACTTCTAATAAATACATTATATCCTATGAATAACATAAATAAAATAGAAATTATTATTATTGGTTTTATATTTTTCTTTATTTTAATAATCATAAAAAACACCTCTTTTGGAATTATTTTCTCCTAAAAGTGTGTTTTTATTCACTTTTAAAAAAAGAAACTAACGTATTTTTGTTAGTTTCTTTTTCTATTATACTAATTTTAAATTTTAATATTTTTTAATAATTCAGCTACTTTCTCATGGTCTTCAATATTATAAGAACATATCATATTTTTTCAATATTTTAAATATTTAATTTTTATCTAGGAAATTTGATTGCGGCTTGTGCAGCGGCTAATCTTGCTATTGGAACTCTGTATGGTGAACATGATACATAGTCTAATCCTACTTTGTGGCAGAATTCTACTGATGCTGGGTTTCCTCCATGTTCTCCACATATTCCTAAGTCTAAGTCTGGTCTTGTTTGTCTTCCTAATTTTACTGCCATTTCTACTAATTTTCCTACACCTGTTTGGTCTAGTTTAGCAAATGGATCTGATTCATATATTTTCTTGTCGTAGTAATCTCCTAAGAATTTAGCTGCGTCATCACGTGAGAAACCGAATGTCATTTGTGTTAAGTCGTTTGTACCAAATGAGAAGAATTCAGCTTCTTTTG
>CAOJVB010000082.1 GCA_948444845.1 uncultured Clostridiaceae bacterium
AAATAATAGAATTTACCTTTTCTGGATATTCTTTTACAAAGTCTAATGCTAATACCCCACCTAATGAAAGACCACACAAATTAAGTTTTTCTTTCTGCATATTACAGAAATCTGAAAAAGTATTATACAACATTTTATAATCTTTTGAAGTATTTTTTGTTATCTCAAATAAATCAGGACATATTGTATCAATTCCATTTTTCTTTAAATATACATTAGTATCATGCCAACTTTGATTATTTTGTCCTAATCCATGTATGAGAATGTTTTTCATAATTATCTCCCCTTCCAAATCATTAATTCATGTTACGATTCTATAATAAAAGACAGATAATTTCAACTTGATTATCTGTCCTACTTATTGCAATTTATCTTTTCCATTTATCTAATCTATAACCTTTTTGTTCTAGGATACTACGAAATTCCTCTGCAAAGTCAAGAATTTTTTCTATTTCTTCTGGTTGATAAATATTTTTTGGACCATATTTTAATTTGTATTATAAATCTAATAATCTACCATTATCATTCCATTCGCCATACATTATATCTTTTTTTGTATTTTCTATTAGTTTTTGTAATCTACTTTTATATAGTTCTGGCTTATTTTTCTTCTTAATCTGTATAGTATCAATTCTCACTCTTTGATATAGTTTAGGAAATTTCTGAAAGTTCTCCCATACTTCTGGATCCTTTTTTAGTTCTTTTAAAATGTCCTCATCAATTTCAAATTCTTCTTTTGGTATTAATCTTCTTCCTTCCTCTGTCATTTTTCCTAGTTTTTCCATTCTTCTACATCTTTCCTTATTTAATTCTGACCATATGCTATTTTTAGAACGAGGTGCTAATTTTTGAACAGTAATACCATTATCTAACTTTTTTGTTGTACTATCTATCCAACCAAAGCACATTGCTTCTTCTACTGCATCTATATACCAAAATGTTCCATTGTCTATTGGTCGACCTCTTTTACCTCTACCCAACATTCCTTTTCTGTATTATAATTTTTTATCAACCACTCACGAAGTTCATCTCAATTTTTTGCTTTCAATAAATTTGTAACTTCCATAATAATATCACTACTTTCAAAATTTTAATTAAACTTGTTTCCACACCATTTTGTTATCTTTAAATTCATAGCATAGTTTGTTTTCATCATATGACTAGTGTATTCTCCAAGTAATAAACCTACTAATAATAATTCACATATGAATATCCCAATTTATAATTTTATATTTATTCTCAAAAAATTGTAATTTTTTATTCAAAATAATATGTTTCATTTTTATCGTTTTGAATTGTAGCATTTTTGGTACTACTTTTAAAATATTAAATATATTATAAACACTTATTATTCACATTTAGGATATACTTTTAATATTATATTAACAAAAAGTTATTTTATTGGTTTTCCTATCTTACCAGTTACTTCAACTTTGTGATAATCATTTACTTCTTTCATAAAATCACTAATAAAGGTACAAAATGCTTGATATTCTTCTTTTTGTTGTATATTTACTGGATGATATTTGTCTTGTTTAGTTTCACTTAATCCAACCATTAAATTAACTAACAAATTTTTATCCAAATCATATATTTCAATCCAGTTTTTTCCTTCTTTTGCATTAACCATACCAACATTCTCTTTGTCAAATTTCATAGCTTCTCCATAGCTAATATCTCCTCCATCAAATGATAATGGTACAACATAAAGTAAACCTTTTTTAAATCCCACCGCATAATACTTGTATACAGTTGTTGTTGTTACTCTTCTTCCACCTCCACCAATGCTAAAATCTTCCCAAGTTGCATATATACTTTGATAACTTGAATCATTGGTTATTTTTGCTATTATGTTTTTTATCTTTTGTTTTTCTTCACTATCTTTTCCTTTTTTTTCATTAATTGTCTCCTTAATGTAAAAAAATACAAATAGTACAACTAATCCTATTACTCCAATTATAATATATTTACTCTCCATTTCTATTACCTCTTTCTTTTTTAATCATTATTTAGATATGCTTCATTATAAGCACGCTTTGGTCTAAAAATATATGTTACATTAAAATTTCTTATACTACTTTTCATATATTGTTCGTTCTTTATTCCATAACTATAATCACAAAAAGTGATATTTCCAAGTTGTTCATGTAAATATCTATTACCATTTATACTAATTCCATTTTCATAAAACTTCAGACTATCTTTTAAATGGATGAGAGGATATATTCCCCATATAATAGAAGGAATAAATATTACTAAAAAAATTAATACTCCTTTTATACTCATAAACCATTGTCTTAATCCATCAAATCCTCTTATACCTGCAAAGCAAATTACGAGTACCAATAAAATTCTGCATACTATATGAATCACAATCTTTGTTTTATTAGGAAATGCCTCTGATAGTAGTTCTCCAAGTTCATTCTTTGTTTCATTCATCATCATACAAATTTTTTTGCCTCCGTTTCTATGAGTATCTCTAAATTTTATTACTGATTTAGTATATCAATAACACATAAATGATCTTTCATATCGTTACATTATATAATAAAAAATATATAATGTCAACTATTATTCCCCCTGTAATTTGTAGTTTAGTAAACATCTATTGTACCTTTATAATTTTTTGCTTTTTCTAATAATGGACCTTTTGCTCCCATAGTAAATGCAATATCACTGCTACGAATTGATAATAATTCCATACCAATAGATAAATCTAAAACTTTTAACATTTCTTCTGTTAATTTTATAACTCCATCTTTTGAAATGCTTTTCCAACAATACTTTCTTCCCTTATAATTTATAAATTCTCCCTCTGGTAACTTATATTCTCTTAAATCTGGTGTATCACTTAAAATATTTCCTATTTTAGAAGGTTCTAAAAGACCTTTTCTAGTTACACAAAAACCTCCAGTTGCCTTTGCTCCTGTAAATAAATAAACTTTTTCTTCGGAACATATATTATACTCCTCTATTGCTTGTGATGGAAAATGGACTTGCAAATTATCTCTTATTACTGATTTTCCAAAAATAAACTTTCCACCTTTATTCATTTGTGGCATATTATCATCCCCTCTCTATAAATTGACTATCTAATTTTTGTCAAGTTGTTTTTTATAAATTTATTATATCATTTTTTTGTATGGCAAACAAGCGAAAATGATATATTTTTTAAAAAATTGTATCTTTTTCACTTCTTTTATGTTAAAATTTAGTTATATTGTTAATTTTCTAAGAATGCTTTTTTATTTTTGCACATAGAATATAACATTCTTAGGATTTTTGTAGAACAAGCAGTTAGGTTTTCATAATAATGTTTGCCTTCTGCTTTTTTATTTTGATAATAATAACTTTTTAATAAACTTGTGAGAACTACCTTTTGAAGTAGTTCTCTTTTTGAAAATAAAAGGGGATGTTTGTGCTAATTGTAGAACAAGCAATTAGCACTTCTATTATTTCTGTTTTAATATTTTATCTGCTTCATTTTCTGTAAGATATTTATATTCTATCATTTTATTTATTACTTGTTTTTGTCTTTGTTTTGCAAGTTCTGGATTTTTTGCCACTGAATATACTGATGGTGCATTTGGTATTCCAGTAAGCATAATCGCTTCATAATCTGTCATCTGATTTGGCTCTTTTCCAAAATACCCTAAACTTGCTTCCCTCACAGTATAATATCCATCTCAAAAATAACTTGTATTCAAATATAATTCTAGTATTTCATCTTTCTCACATTTATTTTCTATTTTAACTGCCATAAATACTTCTGCTATTTTTCTTTCAAACTTTTTATCTTGTGTAAAATATATATTTTTTGCTAGTTGCTGTGTTATTGTACTTCCACCTTCTACAAAATCCATAGCTTTTAT
>CAOJVB010000083.1 GCA_948444845.1 uncultured Clostridiaceae bacterium
CTGTGTTTTTTTACTAATTTATAACTTTATTTTTCATCTGTTTCGTAAGTACTTTCTTATAATACCACGGTTATTTTATAAAGTCAATAGTTTTTTTAAATTTTTTTGTCGTTTTTTGTTTTTTTATTTTTTCTTGCTGTTTTTTCGCAGTACATTTATATATTATCATACTTTTTTTATTAATGCAAGTGTTTTTTTGTGGTAATTTATACTATTATTTATATGAAGTAATATTTATATTTATTCTATAAAAAACTAAAACGCATTTTATATTTCTACTAATATAACATCATCACCTATACATTTTATATTTTGCCATGGTATTACTATATCATTACTATTGGAAAATACACTTAATATTTTATTGCTTCCTGGAACTATTATGGAAGTTATATTTCCATTTTCTAAATCTGCACATACATCCTGAACATATCCGAAGTCTTTTTCCATCTTTTATATTAATTACTTCTTTATGTTTAAAATCTAATCCTTTTTGCCCCATAACATTTTCTCCTTTCTACTATTATATTACATACTAATTAAAAAGTTTCATATTTTATTATTATTTTTATGAGCAACATTCTTAATTAATTAGAATAACATTTTTTACAACTTAAGTTATTCCATTGATAAATAGGTATCCTACTGCCATACTTCTACAATCCTAATTTAAAATGAAGTGCTTTTCTATAAAATAAAAAGGGGCTGTAAAAAAAGTCTGCCAAAAGGGACGGGGTAAATTGACACATCTTTAAAAGATAAAGTGTGTCAATTTACCCCGTCCCTTTTGGCAGACTTTTTTTACAGCCCCTTTTTATTTTATGCACTTATTATATAGGCACTAAAATATTCGTAGTATATATTCTCATCACATCTCCAATTTTCTTCGCCTTTATACAGCCTATAGGTATGTGTATGCCTAAAAAGTCCTTTATAATAACGATAATAATATTCATATCTTATTTTTAGTTTGTTCTTTCTACAAAATCTTTTAATGTCTTTTGTATCGATTTCATATCCATTATCAAGTATTAGTTGCCTTTTTGTGTTTCCTATAGATGCCCAACCATCTTCTCTGGCATCTACCTTTATCCATCCTTTTTCATTATAAAAAGGAGATGTTAGGATTATTTGGGTTAATCTTTCATTTATTAAAATGCTCGATTCTTTTCTTAATTTTTCATGTTTATCAAGTCCAATTTTATTTTTTATCTTTTCTTCTTGCTTTCTCCGCTTCTCTTCTGCCATTTTCATTTTTATCTTTGAGTGTAGTTGGTCTTTCATATTCATAAAAATACCTCCTTATTATTTCATTTCTATATGAGTTACATTCGCAGTATACTATTTTTTAGTTTTATGTCAATAGTATTAATGTTTTTTCATAGTTAATTCATAAAATATTATAATTTTGTAGCATTTCATAAAATCACTTTGTTTTTTATATTTTTATTGTAATAACTTACATATTATTTGTATATCCTTTTTATATGTTCTATTGCACTTTTTTCTAACCTTGATACTTGTGCTTGTGATATTCCTATTTCGTCTGCTACTTCTATTTGTGTTCTTCCTAAAAAGAATCTTTTATCTATTATCATTTTTTCTTTTTCATTTAATTTTTTCATCGCTTCTAATATTGTTATATTTTCTGCCCAGTTTTCGTCTGTGTTTTTTGTGTCACTTATTTGATCTAGTACATATAATTTTTCTGTTCCATCCCCATATACTGGTTCCTGAAGTGATATTGGTTCTTGTATTGCATCTAAACTGAATGCTATTTCTTCTTTATCTACACCTAATTCTTTTGCTATTTCTTCTATTGTTGGTTCTTTTTGTGTTTCTTTTATTATTCTTTCCTTTACTGCTAATGTTTTATATGCTAAATCTCTTATTGACCTACTTACTCTTATTGGGTTATTATCTCTTAAGTATCTTCTTATTTCTCCTATTATCATTGGTACTGCATATGTTGAAAATTGTACATTTTGACTTAAATCAAAGTTGTCCATTGCCTTTATTAGACCGATGCATCCTACTTGAAATAAGTCATCTACATTTTCTCCTCTTCCGTAAAATCTTTTTATAACACTTAATACTAATCTTAAATTACCATTTATAAATATATCTCTTGCTTCTTCATTTCCATTTTTTATTTCTTTTAATAGTTCATTTTTTTCTTCAGATGATAGTACAGGTAGTTTTGATGTGTCTACTCCACATATTTCTACTTTTCTTATCAAAGAAAAAACCTCCTTTGGAAATATCTTGTATTTTCATTATTTCCATATTTGGACTTTTTATGCAAAAAGAAACTTCCCTTATTTAAGGGAAATTTCTTTTTTATTTTCTTCTCTTACTTTTCTCAACGTATCGAAGTATTCTTTTACATTTTGAGTATTTTTAGCATTTGCTATACTTCTTTTTTCAATTGCATCTACTACATTGTTATCAGAAATGTTTTCTATTATTGCTCTTTTAAGAATATAGTCAATTACTTTTGGATGTACTCCATATGATGAAGCAAAATCGCCTTTACCTATATCTGGATTATCCCCAAAATCCTTTGCTATATTTCTTACTTCTTCCTCAGACATGTTTGTTGCTATGTTCTTATATCTCTTGGTATACATTCTAGAATATTTAAGTACGCTAGAACTTCCTGCGCCATTTTTATGCAGGCATTGATTTTCAATTGCCTTATTCATCATTTTTTGCACAGTTACATCTTCTACTAAGTTTTCTATAACAGCGTATTCGAGTATCTTATAGAAACATGATACTGTTACTTCATATTTTTCACAAAAATATGTCCGAGCAAATCTATGATCATATTTTGCATATTCCTCTGTTACTTTCTTGCAGAATTTGTTTAGTTCCTCTAATGTCATTATCTTTTTCAATTGTCTAAAGTTCCGCTTTTGCATATATTTTCCTCCTTTATTTAATTTCGGAATTCTTACTTTACTTTCTATTTTAGAATACTATATTTTTACTATTATGTCAATTCTTTTGGTAATTTTTGTATTTCCCAAAATCTTATTTTTCTATTTGTTTGTTGATCCAAAGCCTCCTGCTCTCTCTCCTTCTGCAGAATCATTGTCTACTATTAGATATTTTTGGAATATTGCTTGTCCTATGTAATCTCCTTTTTTTATTTCAATATCTTCATCTTTTACATTAAAGAATGCAAACATTATATGTCCATCATTATCTGGATTTCCATAGTAGTCCTTATCTATAACTCCTATACTATTTGCTAGTATTAAGCCTTTTTTTCCTGGGTTTGAGCTTCTGTTAGCTAATATTAGTACTTCATCATCTTGCATATATGCTTTTATTCCTGTTTTTATTAATGTTGGTTTCATTCCTTTTTTAAATGATGGTATTATGCAGTCTTCTGCCGCTTCTACATCATATCCTGCTGAATATTTTGTTTTTCTTACTGGTAAGTTAATATTTTTTTCTTCGAAACCTTTTGCTACTTCAAATCCTCTTACTTTTTCCATTTTATCATTTCCTTTCACATTATATTCCTATTATTTTAATTTTTTCTTACTTATTTTTTCATTGTAAAATACTTTTGTCAATAGTTTTCTTGCTTTTTTTGTTAAAATGTACTTTCACTTTCCTAATTTTTTCCATTTTTTTGTAAATATTTTTATTTTGTATTGACTTTTTTAGTTGATTATATTATAACTTTGAAAAGAAAAGTGAGATTTAATCTCTATTTAATAAATTAGGAGGTATTAGTTTGAAAATAAAAATTAGAAAAATGAAACCAAAATAGATAAA
>CAOJVB010000084.1 GCA_948444845.1 uncultured Clostridiaceae bacterium
GAACTTTTCATAAATTAATTTTATAGGGTGATCATATCATAAGTTATTCATAATTAATGAATAAAAAATGTTGAAAAAAATCGAATTATAATATATAATAGTTTAAACTTTATATAAAATAATTAATATAAAAGTAATAGGGGAAATAAAAAAATGATTAATATACTTTTGTGTGGAAACCAAAAAGTATTTGATGGAGCTCTTAGTGAGCTAATATCAATTACAAATAAAACAAAAGAAGATATAAAATGTTATATCTTTACAATGGATGTTTCAAGAATAAAAGAAGACTATACCTGTATAACAGATGAGCAAGTATCATTTTTAAATGAAGTTGTAAAAAATAAAAATACTAATAATGAAGTAATAAAAATAGATGTAACAAATCTATATGAAAAAGAATTTGGAAATTGTAAAAACGAAAATGCATACTGCACACCATATACACTTCTAAGGCTATTAGCAGATAAAGTAGAAGAAATACCAAATAAAATATTGTACCTAGACATAGATATGATGGCAAATAAAGACATTTCAGAGTTATATAATACAGATATTACACAGTACGAATATGCAGCAGTAAAAGAAAAATATGGTTCAATATTTATATGGCCAGACTATATAAATGCAGGTATGCTATTACTAAATATGGAGAAAATAAAACAAACAGGTCTTTTACAAAAAGCACGTGAACTTATAAAAACTAAAAAAATGCTATTTGCAGACCAAGATGCAATATATAGGTCAACAACAAAGAAAAAGTTACTTCCAAGAATATATAATGAACAATCAGCATTTAACAGAAAACAAACAGTAATATGCCATTTCTGCAAAAGGCTAATATTGCGTCCATATCCACAAGTAGAAAATTATAAACAATGGCATATAAATGAAGTTCATAATTTATTAAAATGCCATGCATTTGACAAAGACTTAGAAGAATATGTAAAATTAAAAGAAGAATATGAAAAACAAAAAGGGGAAAAGAGTTATGAATAAAGATAAAAAAATAATACCTATATTTTTTGCAATAGATGATGGATATACACCATTTTTAGCAGTTGCACTTCAATCACTAATAGACAATGCAAGTAAAGAGTACAACTATTTAATAAAAATATTGCATACAAATGTAAAAGAAGAAAATCAAAAAGAAATAAAAAAATTTGAAAGTGAAAATGTAAATATAGAGTATGTAGATTTAAGTTATTATATAGAAAAAGTAAAAGATAAACTATATACAAGAGACTATTATACAAATACAACATATTTTAGGTTATTTTTACCAGAACTATACCCACAATATGATAAAGTATTATATTTAGATAGTGACATAATAGTAGTAGGAGATATATCAGAACTATACAATATAGATATGGGAACAAACTTAGTAGCAGCAGCACCAGACGATATAATACAATACAACAAAGTATTCCAAGACTATGCAGAACTAGTAGTAGGAGTAGCAAAATATGAGCATTACTTTAATGCAGGTGTATTACTAATGAACTTAGACGAACTAAGAAAATTCAAATTTCAAGAAAAATTTTTATATTTATTAGAAAAAGTAAAATTTTCAGTAGCACAAGACCAAGACTACTTAAACAGGCTATGTAAAGGAAGGGTAACTTTAGTTAGCCACGATTGGGACGTAATGCCATATGTAAATAATGAAACCAAGCCAGAAGATATAAAACTAATACACTATAACTTTGCATATAAACCATGGCATTTTGAAGATGTAACATACAATGAATACTTCTGGGAATATGCTAAAAAGACACAGTACTATGATGAAATAATGAAAATTAGAGACAGTTATACAGAAGAGCAAAAATTTCAAGACAGAGAAGCAGAAAAAGCACTAGCAGAAATGGCAATAAAAGAAAATGCATGTGTAGGCGATGATAGAGAATATAGGAGATAGTAAATGAAAGAAAATGATATAGAAAAGGCACAAGATAGATTAGAAGTTTTAGAAAAAATAGAAAACCTAGAAAAAGAGGGAAAATTCGATATAGATGCAGAAAACGATCCTCCAACTATACCATTACCACCAGAAAATATAGATTACTTAAAAAAGAAATATTACAGCAAATTTAAAAACATAGTTGCAAATAAAGTGGGGAAAAAGTTTTTAAATGATATAATAAAAGAAAACAAATTAATTATAAGAAATATAAATGGAATAGAAAACTTTAAAAAAGTAGAAACAGGAGCAATGATAACATGTAATCACTTCAACCCATTTGACTCATTCTCAATAGAACAAGTATTTAGGTTATCAGGAAAATCAAAAACAAAAAAAATGTATAAAGTAATAAGAGAAGGAAACTACACAAACTTTCCAGGATTTTATGGCTTCTTATTTAGAAATTGTGATACATTACCACTAAGTTCAAACAAAAGAACAATGATAGAATTTAGAAAAGCAGTAGATACTATTTTGCAAAGAGGAGATTTTATATTAATTTTTCCAGAGCAAAGTATGTGGTGGAATTATAAAAAGCCAAAGCCATTAAAAAATGGAGCATTTAAGTTAGCTACAAAAAATAATGTACCAGTAATTCCAATTTTCATAACAATGGAAGACAGTAGTATTATGGGAGAAGATGGATTTCCAATACAAGAATATACAATAAACATTGGAGAACCAATTTATCCAAATGCAGAGTTATCAGAAAGAGAAAATACTGAAATAATGAAAGAAAAGAACTTTACAGTTTGGAAAGAAATATATGAAGAATTTTATAAAATTCCACTTGAATATACTACTGAAAAAGAAAAAGAGAGTGTAAAATAAATGGAAGATAGAAAAATAATATACTATAAAGATGAACTAAATGACGAATTTTCAAAAGCAGTAATAACACCAAGAAAGATAGACGAAAAATATAAATATGAGCATAACCTTATATGGGAGGTATGCTCATATCTTATACAAAATGTATTTAGTATGCCAATCAAAGTTGGCTATGAAAAAATAAAGTTCAAATTAAAATATATAGGAAAAGAAAAATTAAAACAATGTAAAAATGAAGGGTATTTCATATATGCAAACCATACGCAAGCCTTTGCAGACACATTTATCACAAGTGTAGGAAATTACCCAAAAAGAAATTTCCTAATAGTAAACCCAGCAAATGTATCAATAAAAGGAGCAAAACATATAATAGAAATGCTAGGAGCAATTCCAACACCAGACAATAAAACAGCAATGAAGAATTTTCTAAAAATCATAGAAAAAAGAATAAAAAGCAAAAACTCAATAACAATATACCCAGAAGCACACATATGGCCATACTACACAAAAATAAGAAACTTCAAAGATGTATCATTTAAATACCCAGTAGAATTAGAAGTTCCATCATTTTGTATAACAAATACATATAAGGGCTATGGAAAAAATAAAGAAAAAATAAAAATAGTAACCTACATAGATGGTCCATTCTATCCAAACAAAGAACTAAACAAAAAAGAAGCACAGAAGGAATTAAGAGATAGAATATATAGACAAATGGTAGAAAGAAGTAAAAATAGTGATGTAGAGTATATAAAATATATAAAAAAAGAGTAAACAATAAAATCTCCAACGAAGTTGGAGATTTTATTAACATTTATTATTCTGCTGATTCTGGAGCTACTTCAGCTTCAGGAGCATCATAAGCTTCTAATATAGCTTTTTGAATTTTTTCTCTTGTTTCAGCATTGATTGGATGAGCTATATCCTTGAATTCTCCGTTTGGAGTTTTTCTGCTAGGCATAGCAAT
>CAOJVB010000085.1 GCA_948444845.1 uncultured Clostridiaceae bacterium
ATTTATTATACACTCTCTCATAAAATGTGTCCATATATCTATTCTAACACCAAGTTACTAACATCATTGATATGTCATCTTTTTCTCCATCAAACTCTAATTTCATAACTATTATCTATTCTCCCTCTTGTAATAACTTTTTTAAAATATCTGTTTCATCTTCTAAATCATTTAACCTTTCATATTCTTTAACTAATGTTTCTATTGGAATATTTAACTCTAAAATAGGTTTTAGCATATTTTCTAATTCAGTTATTTTTTTATTCTTTTCTTTTAGCTGATATTCAAGTTGTTTAGTATATTCATCAACCCTATCTTCATTTATTAAATAAGTTTTTTCTTTTTCAAACTTTATTCCATTTACTTCACAACTCTTGTCCCAATTAGGATTTTGATATTGCTTACTTTCCTCATCAAAATTTATTCTATGTTGTAATAATAATATTCTTAATAAAAACTCTGTATCACGATTTACTTCATCAAATGCTATTTCTGTAGCAATATATACTAAATCTTTATACATATTTCTTAACACATCTATACTAATTTCTTCTATTGGTTGTTCTTTATAATTATTATAATTTTTCTTAATATTATCCCAAAGCATACTATTACACTCCTTCTTTACTTAATATTTTTTCATAATATTCAAAGATATCATCAATTTTTTTACCACCAAATGACCTTTCATAGTCATCTTGTTCATTTTCCTTCCACCATTCAAATTTTTCTTTAATTTTATTTCTTATTTTTGTGATATCTATATCAGAATTCTTTTCTATTGCAAATAAAATTTTTATAATATCTCCTCCACTAATAAAAAAATCAAAATATCTAACTTCATCATTACCATATTTTCCTTTGATTTCTTCTATTTTCTTATCATAGGAAATATATAAATAATCATCTTTAAACAAATGATTTTCTTTTGTATATATATAATACAAATCTTTTACTCCTGAAGTTTTCAAATATCCTATCATATACCA
This sequence comes from uncultured Clostridiaceae bacterium, assembly GCA_948444845.1. Classification (GTDB taxonomy): domain Bacteria; phylum Bacillota; class Clostridia; order TANB77; family CAG-508; genus UMGS1663. The sequence goes on from CAOJVB010000085.1 coordinate 990, forward strand.
TATTGACCTACTTTTGAATTGAATATAATCTTTAGGTAAATCTTCTTTTTTTATTTTAGTAGGGTATTGTCCCATTGAATAGAGTTCTTCATTTTCTGTGTCTATTATTTCTCTCCATTCTCTACCATATTTTCCTCTTGTATACCAATTTGAATTTATTTTTTTCATTTCTTATCATTCCTTTAATAAAACTAAATCACTATAATTAGTGTCTGTATCAATAACTGCATAAAACAAATTTTTGTTACCTCTTTCTGTTTGACCTGTTTGTATGCAAATTGTACTTTTTAATTCATTTTTCCATATTCCTGTAGCTCTATAAGATTCATGAATATGTCCGTGTAAAGACATATAAGCATTGCTTTTTTCTAAAAACTTTGTTATTGCTTTTGAACCAACTTTTCGTTTATCTATACACACATCTAGTCCTACTCCAAACGGTGGATTATGAAATACATAAATACCTTTTTTCCCTTCTGTTATTTTAGGTAAATACTCTAATATATTTTCCATTTTTTCTATGCTATTTCTATATTCCTTCCATTCATCAATAGACAACATGTTTCTACATTTTTCGACATATATTATTCTTGATAATTGGAACTGCATTTCTAAATTTTCTTCAATTACAACTCTGTCTTTACACCCAAAAGGATGATCTAATACTTTAGATAGTCCTATAAATGAAATATCTTGAATATCTGCTTTTTTATTATCTATGTTAAATACATTATCAAATTTGCTACATTCATATTCAAATATTTCATCTAATTGTTCTAAATCATCATTTCCCAATATACAAACACACTTAATATTCTTTTCTTTTAACTCTGTAAAATAACTATTAAAAAATTGCTCTATAAATATTTTCTGTTCGTTATATCTATCACTACAATTTTTAGGTAATAAATCTCCTCCAAATACTAAATATTTGATTTTTTGTTTTATTGCCTCTGCTAATATTTTTTTATATTTATATTCATCTCCGTGAATATCACAGGCATATATAAATCTCATATTTTCCTCCTTCTATCTGCTTAACATATTCATAGATTCAAAATAAATATAAGCCTCTTTAAAGCCTAATTTAAAAGATTCTTTTAATTCAATAATATTGAGTTCTCTTTCTAAAGATAAGATTTCATTTAATTTCTTTACATCTTCACGAGTCAAATTAACATTTTCTTTATCTTCTAATATTGCTACCATATTAGGATTTTTATTTTTAATCGCTTTAATTTCATCTTCTATTTCTTTATATTCTCCTTTTTTTATAACATTTTTAACTAGGTGTTTGTCAAAATATTCATAAAAGTCAGTAGAATATTCATTAAAAAATCCTTCGTATAACTCCTCCATTTTCATCCCTCCTTATCAATTTATAATTATATAAAACAAGAAAAGATATTCCCAAACCTTTTTATAAAAAATTGAAAAAAAATAAAGCTAATACAAAATGTACTAGCTCACTTGTTTTAATAGAAACTCATATAATTCTTTAGTTGTTTTTAATATTAAATCGGCTCTAATAAAGCAAGGTTTTTTATTATAGTTATTACCTTTCCCATCATTAGAATATCTTAACTTACAACCATCATCATCTATTATGTTTAACACATCAATCAGCATATCAAAATCTGTATTACTTATATTTACCTCATTTCTTAATTCTTCCCATAATTCTTTTAACTTGTGTATCTTCTTAATTTTTCCTTGTTTACTATTTAATACTGCTTTAATAGATAACTCTATTGTATGCCTACACAAAAATAAAAACGGCATACACATTTGATTTGTTCTAAATACTTTTATCTTTTCATCAGGATTATTTTCGCTACGAAAGAATACATATAAACATTCTGCTGAATGTAAATAAGCATCTATTATCTCTCTTTCTGCTGTTTGATCTCTAATTTCTTCTTTAAAAAATGGAGAAATTGAAACACAATCCCATTTATAAACTTCTTCTGTAAGTCCATTAAATTTATCTCTTATATATTTATTTTCCATAATGTTTTACCCCTATAACTTGTAATTTACCTTTTCCAAGTCATTGTATATTCTATTTCAGCTGTATCTTTATCTATATTTTCGCTTGTAATTATAAAATCATTCTTTTTATAAAAATTGATAGCATTTATATTTTTCTTATATACACTTAATGTCAAATTATCTCTGTTTTCTTTTACTTTATTCAATAAAGATGTTCCTATTCCTTTACATTGATTATTTGTATCAATAAAAATTCCTTCAATATAATTCTCATTTATTCCTATAAATCCTACAATATTTTCTTTTAAAACATAAACATATATTTCTGCATTTGGTAGAATTTCTTTTACATAATTATAATTATTTTTCCAATATTCTTTTGATATAAATTTATGAGCTTTTATATTTTCATTTTTCCATATTTGCATTACAGGATTTATATCATTTTTTTCAAATTTTCTTATCATTTATTTCTCCTATAGTCTAGTATACAAGTGCCTCACGACACAAGCCCCTATACAGAACCGTACGTGCAGTTTTCCCGC
>CAOJVB010000086.1 GCA_948444845.1 uncultured Clostridiaceae bacterium
AATCACTTATTCAATTTTTATTTCTTTTGTTTCACATCAATTGTAACACTACAAACATAATTATTTTATGTATATTGTTGTATATGCAAAAGATATATTTTAAATTGTAGGGTGCGAGCCTTGTGTCCGCCCGTTAAAAAAGACATAGAGATTTTATAGAAAGAAGGGTAGACACAAGGCCTACCCCTACATATTTTTTTAATTAACATTTATCTTTTCTTAAACCTAATATCATCCCCAAAAAAGTAACAAATATTATAATTCCCAACTATTCTAGACACAATACGTTCATCATATGTGGAAAACAAGTTTTGCAGGCTCAAATTTGTGGAAATAATTGTTTTTGTCATTTTATTGTTAGAGTTTAATAAACGTGTATTTATTATATTAAATAATTCGGAAAATTTCATTGAGTTCATGCATTCGGTTCCTAAGTCATCTATAATTAATAAATCTACATTTAATAAATTATCATAAATATCTTTTGAAGAAGTTTCTTTTCCAAAACGGTAATCTATAATTGTGTCTAACATTACTGGTGCTGTTTGGTAAAGAACGGTTTTTCCTTTTTTTAATATTTCATTTGCTATACAACTTGATAAAAAAGACTTTCCTAATCCAGTATTTCCTGTAAATAAAAGATTTTTTTCTTCTTCGTTATCAAAATTTTCTATAAAATTTAAACATAATTTTTTTATTTTTTCTATATTTTCTCTAGGACAAATTTTAGAATTATATTTTTTTTCATCAATTTCAGTAGAATATAAATCTGATGAAAAATTATTAAAATTTTGTTTTTCTAAATTATATATATTTGATTTATTATATTCTATATTAAATAATTTTTGCTTTAAGCAATTGCACATAGTAGTATTATAATTTTTAGTAACATATCCTGTATCTTCACATGTACTACACTCATAAATTGGTTTTAAATAACTAATATCTTTTCCAATGGAATTTAATATTCTTATTTTTTCATTTTTTAAGTCAGATATTTTTTTATTTAATTCTTCTAAAAGAGTAGCATCTTTAGATACAATTAATAATTTAGAAACTCTAATTGCTTCTTTGCTTAAAATATCATCTATTTCCTCTAAACGGGGATTTTCTTTATATATTTGTTCTTTTCTTTTTTCAGCTTCATATATGCTATTTAGTCTCTTTTTCTCATATTCACTTAATAAGTTTTTTAAATTAGAATTGTTCAAAATTTCTAGCATATGTTAGTTTTTAAATCTAACATATTCCTCCCTTCTAATTAATTTTGTAAAATGTTAAATTTCACACTGTGCCCTGTTATTATTGTATAGAAAAAATGTTATTAAATTTTCACCGTAGGGGCATGTGGCACTGTGCCCTTTATTTTTATTAATTCAAATTAGCATACAAACTATTTAAATTATCATATTTTCTTTGTTCGTAATTATTATATCCAGTATTTTTTTCTAATTTTTTAATATCTTTATTCTTTTGTTTAAATTCACTTAAAAAGTTCTCAATTTCTTCTACTGTTTTAAAGCCTCTATCATGCCAGTCTGAAAGTAATTTATCTAAATAGTCAAAATTAGGGTTAGTTTTTGCAGTTGTTTTCTTTAAAGCAATTTCTATAATATTTAAAGGAAATGCATACTCTATTGTCCATTTTTCTATATATCCTTTTTCGTATTCTGTTAAAGCTCTTGTATAGCCTAATTTTTTACCAATAGCTTTGTATAATGTATTTAACTTTTCTTGTTTTTCAAATAAACTATCTAAATCTGAAAATGTTTTAACATTGCTTTTAAACCATGCTTCTGCTACTGTTTGTATATAATTTCTATGAAGAGCACTTCTGTTATAGCAATATTGGAATAATGCTATCATAACCTCTTCATCAAAAGAATATTTTTTAAACCATAAATCTATATCGCTGTACCATGAAGGTGACATTATACCTTGGAAAAATAGATTATTTATATTTTCAATAGCTTTTGCCCTATATTGATTTTGAGCAGTTTGTTTTATATTTTCGGCAGATAAAGTAACTTTTGGTTTATATAATTTATGAAGTTCAATTTCTTGTAAATTATTAATTATATAACCAGTATTTTTCTTTGTAATAACTCCAGCATCTTCCCAATATTTAATTCCTTCTTGAATAGTTTTAAAATCTATATTTAATTTTTTAGATAAATCATTTATTTTTACATCTTTTCCATATTTAGATAGAAAAACAATATATAAATAGATTTTTATATAATCACCACTAGCTTGTGATAAATATTCTGTAAAAAATACATCAGGTAGCTCTGTAGATGAAAATAACATAGGTAAATCATTTTGCTCTAATTTCATATAAATTCTCCTTTCATAAATATGGTGTATAATAAAAAAATTATATCATCTTTAGTCGAATTTTACAATAAAAAATATTTTTTTATTTAATGAAAATTTAGAGCGTTGTTACAATTAATAGTTAATTATATATGTAGGCTATTATTTTAACTTTTTATTTCTAAATTGTGAATTATAATCTAAGATTTTATGCTTTTCTTTTTCAATTTGCTTAGCACTTTTAACTGGTGTTGGTAAGTCTTCTGGCATAGTTCCACCGATTCTTTTAATAGTCTGCCTAACTGCTTGACCAACTTTATGGTGTGTTATACAAGCATCGTCTTCATTACTAATATTTTTATTTTTTAATACTTCATCTGTTTGTGTTATCCTAAATAAATTAGCTGCGAGTTCAGTACTACTCATATAATCTAAAATATCTTCTTTTTCAGATATGCCTTTTCTATTTGCTATATCTTTTGACGTTTCACCATTATATAAGCCTCTATAACCATAATTATTAAATTTTCCATAATTTTTTACACCAGACAGTCTTGCAGTATCAAATAAATATTTATTTTTGTTTTTTACATTTTGTCTTGTGTATAGTCTTTTTTCATCTTCACTTAATTTATCATATTCTTGTCTTGTAAGTTCTTGTTTTCTAGTCTGAATTGCAAAATATGTTTGTGCAAGAGCGATAGTTTTCTTTCTACTATCACCATTTTGAGCAATTAAATAGCATGCATATCTTGTTAATTTTAAATCAGATACTTCCATTTCAGCATTGTTGCCTACTTTGAACACCTTCCTGACGTCAGGAAAATGTTCAAATGCACTTATATTGCTATTTTCACAAGATTTCTTAGCTTTATTAATTACCTTAATAAAATTTTCCCATTTACTATATTCTAATGTTGACATTAACTCTCTTGCATACCAAAATTCAACTCCATTATCATCAGTGTGTTTAATACTTTCAAAACATTTTTCAGTTTTGTTTATAAGGTTATTTCTCATATAAAAATTCATTCCTTTCTCGCTTCGCTCAAAAGGCACACATAGGGATGAAAGCCTTGAGCTAGAAGCATTTTCGTTATATAATATACCTTAAGGGAACAT
>CAOJVB010000087.1 GCA_948444845.1 uncultured Clostridiaceae bacterium
CAAACATCTCAACAAATTGGGATTTGATAAATTGTTCCTTATTTTTAATAAGATTAGTATACTTATTTATAATCTCATCAATATTTTCTAATACTTTAACAATCTTACATTGTTCTTCTACTGTTGGTATTATTATTTCTGTATCTAATAGTTGCTTTAAATCAAGATTTTTTCTTACAACACTTGCTCCCTGCTCTGAACAATTTTTATATTGTTCTAACATAAAATGTGATTTCATAAAATATTTTCCAAATGAAGGTGTCATTTTACTTTCATCAAATTTAAATATTTTATACGCAGGACTTACTATTCCTATTTCATAATTCAAAAGTACATCTAAACTTCCCATCCATAAATTCATAGTACTAAAAACTAAATTATTTTTTCTTATAATCTTATATCCAGTATTATCTTCACTAGCAATTTGCTTTTTAAAGAATTCTTCCTGAGAATATATTCCATCTTTAGTTACAGATAATACTTCATATTGATTATTTTCAGTTGTTTTATCGACTATTTCCTCTATACATTCTCCTAATTTATATTTCATTTTTTACCCTACCTCTTACTATAATCCTAACTCCTTTAAAGTATCTTGAAGTTGTTTTTCAAGTATTGCTAATTCCTTATTTGTCTCTTCTATTCTTCTTTTTGTCTCTTTAATATCAACTTCTGGCTCTGGTTCATATGTATCAACGTATCTTTTAATATTTAAGTTATACTCATTTTCTCTAATTTCATCTATTGTTGCTAAATGAGAATATTTATCTATTTCTTTTCTGTTGATATATGTATCAAATATTTTATCAATGTTTTCTTTTAATAGTTTATTTTGATTTTTTCCTTTTTCATATTCTCTACTAGCTTCTATAAATAATATATCATTATTCTTTCTATTCTTTTTGAATACTACTATTGTTGCTGGAATTGAAACTCCATAAAATAGATTTTCTGGTAATCCAATTACTGCTTCTATTAGATTATCCTCTAATATTCCCTTTCTAATTAATCCTTCTGAAGCTCCTCTAAACAATGCACCATGTGGTAATACAACAGCCATTCTTCCGTCATCAGCAAGACTCTTTAACATGTGTTGAATAAATGCATAATCTCCTATTGATTTTGGAGGTACTCCATATTCAAATCTTTTAAATACATCCATTCCTGCTTCCATCTTAAATGTATCTACTTTTTTGCCATTTTTAACTACTGTAGTGTTTTCTGACTCAAATCCTTTTGCCCATTTATCTAAAGAAAATGGTGGATTTGAAACTATTACATCAAAATGCATTAGATTATCATTTTCTAAATGTAGTGGATTTGCAAGAGTATCTCCCCAAGCAATATGAGCATCATTAACTCCATGTAAAAACATATTCATTCTACATAAGTTATAAGTTGAACTGTTGCTTTCTTGTCCATATACACTAACTTTTTTATCTTTAACTTCGTTAGTCGCTTTTAATAATAATGAACCTGAACCGCATGCTGGATCATATACCCTATCATTTTCCTTTGGTTCAACTAATTTAGCTAATAATTGAGATACTTCAGCTGGAGTGTAGAATTCTCCACCTTTCTTTCCCGAATCTCCTGCAAATCTTGCAATTAGATATTCGTATGCATTTCCTATTACATCTAAATTACCTATTTTCTCTGGTCTTAAATCAATGTCTGGATTATTAAAATCATTTAATAGTGTTCTTAATATAGCATTTTTTTCTTTCTTTTTTCCAAAAGTTGTTTCACTATTAAAATCAACACCTGCAAATAAATTTAATAGTTTTGTTCCATTTAATCTACTTATGGTTTCAAGAGCTTTATTAATTAATTCTCCTATATTTTCTGCATCTCTATGGTCATATAAATAATCAAATGTACACTCTTCATTTAATTTAAAATTAATTCTTTCAAGTGTTCTTTCAACCATTTGCTTATTTCCATTATACTTTTGTTCTGCTTTTTCTTTTTCAGATTTATAAGTATCACTTAAATACTTAACAAATAACATTGTTAAAGCATAATCCTTATAATTTCCTCCTGGTATGCTTGATCTTAGAGTATCGCAAGCTGACCAAATTGTTCCATTAATTTTATCTTGTAATTGTTTTTCGTTCATTTTATTTCTTCCTCTCCTTCTTTATTATCATTTCAATTATATTATTGTAATAAGATTCCTTATCCTTTATTAGATTAATATATAATCTCTTTTGAGCTTCCCAAGATTCTACTAATTTTGATAATTCTTTTTGTTTATTAATGCTTATATTAGGCAATCTTATTTCTCTAACTTTTACTATTGGTATTGTCCTTATCGCAGTTCCAACAATATATTTTTCTAATTGATGTTCTGCATCTTGACTTTCTAAATACCATTTAACAAATGCTGGACTATATTTGCTTTTATCAATCCTTATAGAAACATATTGATTACTAATCAGTTTTCCATCTAATTCATCATCTACTATAATAACTTTTAATGGAAATGCTAATCGTAAAAGCAAATCATTTTTTTTCACTGTGTATGAGCTTAAATCTTCTTCACTTATAAATTTATCATAATCTATTTTAATACCATTTTGCCTATCTTCATATATTTTAAGATTAAATAATTCATATTGTGTCGAGCTTTTGCTTTTATATTTAGCCTGTTTTCTATTAAGGACAACACCAACATTTACATCTGCTATATCTCCAATATCCATACAGGTCTCCTCTCTGTTATGGATAAATTTTAACATATTTTTTATCTTTTGTCAACACTTTTTTTGTTATGTTTTAATTTTAACATTTTATAATTCATGCTTTCTTGTCTTTTTCTTCTGTACCTTATCTTGCTCCTTTTCTTCCATTTGTTGTATTTGTTCCTTCATACTAGGAACATTATCTGTAACTTCATCACACATTCTAATTTCCTTTTTTACTCTTTTTAATTCAGTTGTAACTGCAATTATTTGCTTTGTGATTTCATTTTTTTCTGTTTCATTATCTACTTTGCCTCTTTTATAATATAATCTATTTCTAGCATTTAATATATCTTGCTTTTCTCTTAACTTCTTTGATTTTAGTTCATCCACATTATCTACTGTTTCCAGCTTATACTTGCACAAAAATCTAATTCTTTCTGAATACTCGTCCATCTTTTTTACTTCTTCTCTCATTTTTGGAGTCAATTTATATTGCATGTTATGCTTTGGATATAACCCTAATAAAAATCTATAGTAATAATATAAAGCAATTATTCCTTTAGCTTTATATGCCTTTCTAAAAATACTTTTCCTTCCATAGAACTTTAAAGTCGTTCTTTTATATGGAATTATTTTTTGTTTTGGAATAAAGTCATTTGCTATAATTTTTTGTCTAATACTTTCTACTGAATATTCTTCTCCAAAAGCTCTTTCAACTCTGATATTTCTTTTATATGGTTCTC
>CAOJVB010000088.1 GCA_948444845.1 uncultured Clostridiaceae bacterium
ATGAAAAAGGAGTAATTTTTCATAAATTTCTTAAACTTTTTTCATAATGTATATGCCCACAGGAAATTAAAAAGGTATAATTTTTAGGAAAATTGCATAAAAAATACTAAGCATTTAGCCTAGTATTTTTTATTTTAAATTTAATTTTATATTAATCATTTTTTCTAAAATCTATTTTTATTACATTGTTTATTTCTTCATTTTCAGTATTTAACGTACCTCTTTCTAAACCTATTAAGTCTTCTATTTCTTCACTATCCAATTCAATTGCGTTTTTGCTTAATTCATTCAGTAATTCCTTAGACGTAAATCGATTATTATCTAATAGCATATTTAAAGCTAACTTCATAATTGTAGGTTCATATATTTTTAATGTATCATCCAATGGTTCTATGTTTCGGTATCCTTTTGAATAAGCTTGTTTAATCAAATATTGCAATTGATTTTTAGTAATAACTTGCAAATCTGCCGCTCTCATTATCATAGCTATAATTGAAACCTTCCACTTCTTCTTTAATTCTTCATAGAATTTCAAATTCGTTGGATATATCAAATCTTTTTTAAAACTATCTGTTGGTAACAAAAACTCTGCTGCAAATTTGTCAGCCTCTTTTTCAATTTCTCTAAATTCCTCTCTTGATAATGTATTTACATCAATAGCAGTACCATGTAATAAAACATGTGCTAATTCATGTGCTGTACTAAATTGTCTTCTTGCGAAAGATTTTTTCTCATTTCCTAATACAATACAAAAAATTTTTTCTCCATTTCTTTTTACATAATGGGTAAAGGCATCTATATCATAAGTATTTGTATTAACACTACTTAAAATAAAACCATTTGCTTCTAATACATTAATAATATTGTTTATAGGTTTATCTCCCAAATTCCAAAACTTCCTAATATCCTTTACAATGTTATAATAATTTTTATCTTCTAAATCCTTCTGATTAATCTTAGGTATATTTAATTTCGGAAATTCTATATATTTCTCTAAAAATTTGTATATAGTTATTACTACTGTTGCCTTTTTGCTTTGAGTTATTTTATCTTTTTTATTACTAGATAATAGTGCTCTAAAATATGTGTTAATTTCTTCTACATCTTCTTTATCCTCTGTATAGAAGAAAGAAATAGGAAATTTTAGAGTTTCTGACATATCTGATACAATATCAAAAGATGGGCTTTGGGGATCATCTTCTGACTCATACTGAGAAATTATCTGTTTTGATTTTCCTATTCTTTCTCCTAGTTCCTCCATAGACAAGCCTCTATATAATCTAGCAAATTTTAATTTATTTCCATAAAATTTTTTAGTTATATCTAACATATTTTTTCCTCTACTTTATTAATTCTTCATTATTATTTTCTTTTTGTTTTAATTGTATAATTTCATCATTTTCTTCATCCTTAATTGTAACTTTAATCATATTATCCATATCATTTTCTGTTTCATATTCTATGTTATAATTTATTACTAAGGATTCTTTCCATTTTTCTTCATATATAGTATTTAAATTCATATCTAATACATGAAGTTCAATGCTAGGAAATTGAATATTGTCATCATTAATGACTATCGTACAATATCTTGTAATAATACTATTTATATTGCCTAACATCTTTTGCTTTACTTGCTCTCTATAGTCTTTTGCTGTTTCTATAGAAAACAAATTCATTTGTCCTTCCATTATTTCTACATCTTCATTTATGCTTGCTAATGCCCATAAATAATGTGAAAATTTTTGTTTTTTCCTTGTTCTAATTATATTACTTTTTCTCATAATACTATAAACTGTTCCATTTTCTTCATCTATTATCAAATCAAATGAATGTGGTCCTCTTTTCGTTTTTTTAACAACTAATCTTTTATTTGCTAATGCCTCAATTACTCTAGTGCCAACAAAATCCCATTTTAATTGATGGTATCCGTTTCTATGTTGTAACTTATTTTCAGCATAAATTTCTTGAGCATCATTCATAATAGATTTTATTATAGTATTCGATATTAATTCTTTCTCTCCATCTGTTAATTTACAATATTCTGACATATAACTTTCCTCCTATTTGTATTACCATTAAATTATTTTTTATTATATTATCATATTATTTTTTATATGTCAATAATATCGTATTATTTTTTCCTTTTTTTGTAATTTTTGTCCGATTCAATTTCTTTTTATTTTATATTTTTCTGTTTTTGTGTTTATTATTATTTTAATTAATTCAATGCCTTCATTATATTTTCAGCAATTCTATTAATAACTGGTACGACAACACTATTTCCTGCTTGTTTATATAATCTTGCATCACTCATATCTGTTGGCAATTTATAATATTTAGGATAACCCTGAGCATAAAAACATTCTATTGGTGTTAATTTTCTTATACCAAATTTTGTTTTTATTAATGGCACATTATGACCGTCCCTCTCCCATATTGGCAGTTAATGTTGGTACTAAATTACTTTGATTTTTTCTTACATATTTTCTTCTCCATTGATATACTGTATTGTCATCATCCATTTCTTCTGTTAATAATTTATATATATTTCCTTTATATTTTCCTTCTGTATAATAGTATTTATCATCCACTTTTGTATCAAAATTAAAAACATCTTTTATATTTTTATCTAATGTAGTTGGCATTGGCATTTGGAATCTATCAAAATCTTCTTTATCTCTAAATGCTACAATATAGATTCTTTCTCTATTTTGTGGTATATTACCATATTCGCAAGCATTTAATACTTGACACTTTATTTTATCTTTATATCCCGCTTCATTTAGTCTATCAATTATAGTTTTAAATGTATTTCCTTTATCATGACCTACTAAATTTTTAACATTTTCTAAAAATATTACTCTCGGTCTTTTTTCTTTAAAAATTCTTTCCATTTCAAAGAATAAATCTCCTGTTCTATCATCTTCAAATCCTTTTCTATATCCTGCTACTGAAAAAGAAGTACAAGGAAATCCTCCAACCATTATATCAAAATCTGGTATGTCGTTTATTTTTACATCATGAATATCTCTACAATCTACTTTATTCTCAAAGTTTTTTTCGTAAGTTTCTACTGCATACTTATCAAATTCATTAGCATATGCTATCTCACATTTATTTGTTTCTAAAAATCCTAAATCTATTCCTCCAAC
>CAOJVB010000089.1 GCA_948444845.1 uncultured Clostridiaceae bacterium
TATGCCATTTTTATCTATTTTGGTTTCATTTTTCTAATTTTTATTTTCAAACTATCCTCCTTTTTTATAAAATTATTTATTGTGCAACTTTTGTTTTGCATTAGTTACTTAACTATTGCATTTATAATATTAAATTATTTTGTAACCATATTTATTAATATTGTAATTATATTATAACTTAATTTTTCAATATTTTCTATCGATTTTCCTTACACGTGTCTTACATTTTTGTAAGGTTAGAAAAAATTCAACATTGTCATCCCATTTTCTCATAAAATATAGGCTCCAGTTGGAGCCTTACTGATTATCCTTTATACAAGTGTACAAATTCAGCAAACCTTACAAGGTCTTCTGTCTTATCAAAGCAAACAACATTTGAAAGTGGTCTTATCATTATTTCACTTGAATATTCCCTTTTCTTGATTTCCTGAAGTATATCTTCAAGTGGAATTGAATCTACTTTAAGTTCAGTTATTATTTTTGACATTATATAATCCTCCTAATGTTTATTATAATTAAATAATAACACATTTTATGTTAAATGTAAATAAAGTTAGATTTTGTATGTATTTTATCTCATATTAGCAAATATTTCACTATTGTTGTACCATCCTATTGCTTAGCTCTTCCCACTCTATCATCTTTGCTTCAATCTCTTCTTCTATCCTCGTTATTTCATCTTGAAGCTCCTTTAATTTCATATAATCAGTACAAATTTCTTCACTTTGCATTTTCTCTTTTAGTAGTTTTATTTCATTTTCTTTTTGTTCAATTTCTAATTCTAGCTTATTAATTTTATTTTTTCTTTTTGTTTCTTCTTTCTTTTGAAGGTACTCGTTATTGGTATTTTTCTTCTTATGGTTAGGTTCTTTTTCTTCAATTAGACTATCGCCATTTCTTTCTTCCTTACTTCTTCTATATTCTTCATAGTTTCCATTAAAATAAACTACTCCTTGTGGTTCAAAGGCAAGTATTGAGTCGGCTATTTTATTTACAAAGTATCTATCGTGAGAAACAAATATTAAGGTTCCTTTATATTCTTTTAGTATATTTTCTAGGCTTACTTTGCCTAAAATATCCATGTGATTTGTAGGCTCATCTAGCAATAATAAATTTGCTTGTTTTTTAAATATTTTGCATAGTTGCAACCTTACTTTTTCTCCTCCTGATAGAACTTTTATTTCTTTGAAAACCTCTTCCCCTGAAAATAGAAATGCACCTAAGGCTTGTCTTATTTGCGTTATTGTTAAATGTGGGAATTCATTATAAAAATCATCTAATATGGTATTATTTATGTTTAGAAATTCCATTTGTTGGTCAAAATATTCTTTTTCTACATGGTAACCATATTCATAATTTCCACTTATTTTTGGCATAAAGCCCATTAATGTTTTTAGTAATGTAGATTTTCCCTTTCCATTTTCTCCAATTATAGCTAGCTTTTGTCCTTTATATAACTCAAATGATACTTCTGCAAGTGGCTTTTCATCATATCCTATTTGTAGTTTCTGCGCTGATACTAATAAATTTCCGCTTTCTATTTTGATATCAAAATTTGTATGAAAGGTTTTCAAATCATATTGATTTGGCTGCTCTATTATTGCCATTTGCTCTATCTTTTTTAGTTTTGATAATGCCATTTTTGCTTTTGTAGGCTTATATCTAAACCTATCTGCAATTTCTTTTAATCTTTTTATTTCTTTTTGTTGATATTCATAATCTTTTAATTGTTTTTCGTAGTGTTCTTTCTTTTGTATTTCAAATGCTGAATAATTTCCTTTATATTCTGTTATAGAGGCATATTCTATTTCATAGACTTTGTTAACAATTTTATCTAAAAACATTCTATCGTGTGAAACAATTACAACTGCTTTTGGATAATTTTTCAAATAGCTTTCTAACCATTCAATAGTGCTTATATCTAAATGGTTTGTAGGTTCATCTAATAGTAAAATGTCTGGCTTACTTAATAGTAATTTTAGAAAAGCTATTTTTGTTTTTTGCCCTCCTGAAAATTCGCTAATTTTTTTATGCTTATCTTTCTCTGTAAATCCAAACTTTTTTATTGCTATTTCATATTCTTTTTTATATGTATATCCACCTATTCTTTCATATTCTTCTAGGCATTTACTGTATTCTTTTATTTTCTTCTCATCACTGTTTATTTGAAGTTGTTCTTGTATATTGTTTATTTTTTCTTCAAGGTTTAGTATAGGCTCATATGATTTTAATATTTCTTCTAAAAATGTACGTTCTGAATTTTCAAATTCTATTTGCTTCAAATAACCAATAACAGGGTTCCCCTGCTTATATACTTCAAACTTTGCTTCTCCAATTCCTTCTTCTAGCATTTCTTTATTTACAATGGATTTTAGCAACGTCGTTTTTCCGCTTCCATTGTTTCCTACAATTGCAATTTTGTCTTTTTCTTGTATATCAAAATTTATTTCTTCTAGTATGGTTTCAGCTCCATAGGATATTGCTCCGTTTACTATTCTATAATTCATGTTTTTCCTTTCTGCTTTATTTTTCTCTCTGAATTTGTAGTTTCATAATTTATTACTCCTACTTAAACATTATTTACTATAAAATCAATAACATCATCTTCTTGATAATTTTCTTTATTTCTATTCCTATCTTCTTCTGTTAAATCAACAAAATATTTGTTACATTCTGGCATAATTGACATTGAGTCTAATGGATATCCTGGATTTCTTTTCTCGCAAGGCTTGTCTACAAAATAGAAGTGGCTTTTGCTCCAACTATATTCTTTTGGTTCTTTTCCATCATATATTACCATTCCATATACCCATTTAGCGGTTAACTTTCCACCATATTCCTTAACCAAGTTACAATAATATTCAATCATTTCGTCATCATTTAATTCTTTTCCATTTACTCTTCTTACATGAGTTCCTGGTTGTTTTTCTTCTGGCAACTCTTCTATATATAAATTATTATCCATTCCTATAGTTGTGATTTTTGTTTC
>CAOJVB010000090.1 GCA_948444845.1 uncultured Clostridiaceae bacterium
CCTGTACCTCAGTATCTTCTGTTCCCGTTTCCTGTACCTCAGTACCTTCTGTTCCTGTTTCTTGTACCTCAGTACCTTCTGTTCTAGTTTCCTGTGGCTCAGTACTCTTTGTTCCTGTTTCTTGCACTTCCGTACTTTCTGTTTTAGTTTCCTGTGCTTCAGTGCCTTCTGTTTCTTGCACTTCTGTACCTTCTGCACCTTCTGCATAGGATACTGCCATTGTGCCTATTCCAACGTTTGAAAAGACCATGGCCATACTTAAAGTTACAGCTAAAATACCTTTTTTGATCCGTTTTTCAGTTTTTTTCTTCATGCTTTTACCTCCATCATGAATTATAAAATTTTCAATGTACTATTTGCTACATTCATTATTATAATATATTTTATGACAAAAGTCAATAATTTATTGACATAATTTTTCATTTTTTTGTGCCATTTTTTTCTAAATATACATAAAAACATACATAATTAGAGGGTTTCCTAAAATAAAATTTGCAAATTCTAGCGGTCTCTTTTGATTGTAAAGATAGAGTAAAAGTGTCTTTGCGATGCTTACGAGTTACTAGCTGCCCCTATAACTTTAACTTAAAATAGAGTGCTTTGGTAGCATATAAGTATAGAAAATCATTTATTGTTTTCTATACTCTTTTCTTTTATTATATTAGTGATTGGGAAACGTAGCGTACTTGGATACTTTCTTATTATATAAAAAATAGAGAATATTTTACCACTTTGATGGCAAAGTTTCTCTATTTTATTATAAAATTTTTTACTACTTAATTATTACTACCTTTTACTCTAAAGTTATTCTAAAAGAGCCTCCCAATTAGGTAAGGCTCTTTTTATGTTTTATTTTATTTTTTTTGCTACTACTAACAACCTCTCATTCTGCCACTTTTTTGTGTTTATACATGTGCATAATGTAATTAGTCTATCACCATATTCTGCTTTACTTTCTATTTTATAATAGCTATTCTCCTTCATATATCTTACATATTCCTCAAATTTCTTTTCTGTATTAAGTAAAATATTATTATAGAAAAGATAATCATCTTCCCCCACCTCTTTATATGGAACTTTAGAATTATTTTGAGATGAAGGGTCTTCTAAATCTTCTTTTTTGATGAAAGCACTTGAAACTGCTATTATTTCATATTCTCCTTCTTCATATATAGTGTCAAACTTAATGTATCTATGTTTTTTATAAAATGACTCTTCCTTATAAGCACTTAAATATCCAAACATACTTAAGTCTTTCATGTTATGTCCATATATTAAATAATTATTTGGTTCACATCGATAGTCAATATATATACTTCCACTTTTTGAGTATTCCTTTTGAAAGTTCCTATATATATAGTAGTTCTCTCGGCCCTTTTGTGGTGTATACATTACTGGCAAGTTTACTTTATCAGAAATTGTTATCCAGCCATAAAAGTCTTCATTTTCCTCATACAAACTTTTATATTGAGGAAGTATTTGAATTTCCTCCTCTTTTTCTTGTATTATTTCCTCCTTTTCTTCATCTTCTTTCTCAATACTTTCTATTTGCTTTTGTATTTGGTCTTTTATATGAGTTTCTTCTTTTTGTTTTTCCTGTAATGTTTTTATTAATCTCTTTTCTTTATATTCTAGGTAATTTTCCCGCCCTATAAAAAAAAGTGAAAATAGGATTGTTATGCTACATAAAACATAAATTACTTTACTAAATTTACTTTTCATATTGTTTACTTACCTCCATGCATTTAATTTAGTTATTTACAATTTTTACATTTTATATTGTAGCATATTTTTAAATAGTTTTCAAGTTTATGTAAAACAAAAAAAAGATATAATTTATCAAGCTTTACAAATTATATCTTTTTAACATCTTATTAATATCTTAATTTTGCTTTTATTTTTTAGCTTACTAATATATTTTTTACATTTATTATTACTATGCTGTTTCTATATTTTTCTTGTTAGTTGTTTTTCTTTCTTGTTTTGTTTTTACTTCTCTTATTTCTTTGCTTGTATTTATTATTATTTTTGGATTTTCTTTGTTTAATACTGTTTCTTCTGTTATTATACATTTTTCTATTAGTGGGTTTGATGGAATTTCAAACATTATATCTCTCATTATTTCTTCTATTATAGAACGAAGTCCTCTTGCTCCTGTTTTTCTTTCTATAGCTTTATCTACTATTGCTTCTAACGCCTCTTTTTCAAATTCTAATTCTACATTGTCTAGTTTGAATAATTTTTTGTATTGCTTTACTATTGCATTTTTTGGTTTTGTCACTATATCTATTAGTGTTTCTCTATCTAATTCTCTTAATGTTGCTACTATTGGAAGCCTTCCTACAAATTCTGGTATTAAACCAAATTTTAATAAGTCTTGTGGTAATAATTGTTCATATATTTTGTATTTATCTATTTCTTTTTGGCTCTGTATATTTACGCCAAAACCTATTGCCTTTTTTCCTGTACGTTCATTTATAATTTTGTCTAGTCCCTCAAATGCTCCTCCACATATGAATAATATATTTTCTGTGTTTATTTGTAATAGTTCTTGATGTGGGTGTTTCCTTCCTCCCTGTGGTGGTACTGAAGCTGTTGTTCCTTCTACTATTTTAAGTAGTGCTTGTTGTACTCCTTCTCCACTTACATCTCTTGTTATTGATGGGTTTTCTGATTTTCTTGTTATTTTATCTATTTCGTCTATATATATTATTCCTTTTTCTGCTTTTTCTATATCATAGTCTGCACTTTGAATTAGTTTTAGTAATATGTTTTCTACATCTTCTCCTACATATCCTGCTTCTGTTAATGTTGTTGCATCTGCTATTGCAA